>JAISEQ010000403.1 GCA_031264045.1 Deltaproteobacteria bacterium | reverse complement strand
CCGGAGGCGCCTCCGGGGACGGCGCCCCCCGCAGGCTGAACGACCGGTACGTCAAGACCCCTTTCCCCTCCCCCTTTCCCTGAGGGATGGGAAAGGGGCCGGAAGTGCCGCTCCCGACGGCTTATCGGCCGCCGGACCTAAGGGCTCCGGCACGGGCCAGGCCGTCCGGGGCGGGGATCGGAGGTCTTTGAAGGTGAGGCATCCCGTCAAGCTGGGCTGTCTGGCCCTGGGACTGTCCTTCCTGTTCTGGTGGGGCTGGTCCGGAAACTTCCTCTTCACCCCCGGAACGCTTTTCCGCCTGACCTCGGTGAGCGACTTCTACGTCTTCTCGGTGGGCGGCACGGACATGGGCTACTCCCACAGGGTGGTCGAGGCGGGGGGGCCGGACCAGGGGTTCTCCATCACGGAGGAGTCGCTTGTGAGGCTCTCGCTCCCGGGTCTGGCGGGTCTCGCCGCCGGGCCGGCGGACGGGCCCGGCCGCCGGCCGGGAGAGGGCCTGGCCGCCGGGGTTTCCCTGGGGCAGTCCCCTTCCGGGGACGGGGCCGGGGATCCGGCACGCGGGGCGTCGGGGCGGCCTGCCGCCCTCCCGCCTTCCGGACCTTCCGCCGGAGCTTCCCCGCCCGGGACGGCCCCGTCCGGTTCCGGCGCGCCCCCCGCGCCTCCGGCCGCCGTCCCCGCGTCCCCCGTCCCCGAGCTCAGGCTCCGCTCCGAGGCGTCCTACGGACCGGACGGGAGGCTCCGCTCCGCCGTCTTCACGGTGCCCGGGCTTGAGGGGGCCTCTGCGGAGGCGAAGGTGTCGGACGGGTTCCTGGACTTCACGGCGTCCCTGGGGACGCTCTCGCGGAAGGTGTCGCTGAGGCTTCCGGGGGACGGGCCGGTCCTGGTCTCCGGGGTGGTGCCGTGGCTCTCCAGGCAGCGGGAGGTGCCCCTGGGGAAGGTGCTGTACGTGAGGGTTTTCGATCCCGTGAACATGGAGTTCGAGACCGCCCAGCTCCTGGTCGAGGACGACACCGAGGCGTCCGAGGAGATCCAGGTCTTCAAGGTGACCATGACGCTTCCCGCAGGGTCCACCTCGGAGTGGCTGGACGCGAACGGGAGGCTGGTCCGCCAGCGGATGGACCGCTTCCAGGCGGGACTCGATCTGCTGGAGTCGGGGGATCCGGCCCGCGCCGCTGCGGAGGCCGCGCTCGCGGCCGAGGCGTCCGGCCCATCGGGGAGCCCCGCCGCGACGGAGCTCGCGGCCCGCTACTTCTTCAACGTCTCCAAGGATCTGTTCGAGGCGATTAAGTGAGCGCCCCGCGGGCGCCCAGGACATGACGCAGGCATGACAGGCCAATGATAGTACTTGAAAACGTAAACAAGAGCTACCGGAGGCACAGGGCTGTCTCCGATCTGTCCCTTTCCGTGCCGGCCGGCGAGATCTACGGCTTCCTCGGCCCCAACGGCGCGGGCAAGACCACCACCATCAGGATGGTGGCGGGGGCGCTGGCCCCCACCTCAGGGTCCATACGCCTGGGCGGCTTCGATCTCTCCCGCAGGCCCAGGGAGGCCAAGTCCATCCTGGGCTACATCCCCGACCGCCCCTTCCTCTACGAGAAGCTCTCCGGCTGGGAGTTCCTGGTGTTCACGGCCGACCTCTACAAGGTCCCCGGGGCGACGGCCGAAAGGAAGGCCAGGGAGCTCCTGGAGCTCTTCGAGCTCTGGGACTGGCGGGACGAGCTCATCGAGAACTACTCCCACGGCATGAAGCAGCGCCTCATCATGGCCGGGGCGCTTCTCCCCTCCCCCCGCATCCTGGTCGTGGACGAGCCCATGGTGGGCCTGGACCCGAGGGGCGCCAAGCTCGTTATGGACATATTCATGACCATGGCCCGCCGGGACAGGGTGGCCGTCTTCATCTCCACCCACACCATGAGCCTCGCCTCCAGGCTCTGCGACCGCATAGGCATCATATCGCGGGGTGCGCTCATAGCGGAGGGGACCGAGGAGGAGCTCCGCGGCCAGGCTGGCGAGGGCGGCGGCGATCTGGAGGACCTCTTCCTGGAGCTCACCTCCGACACCGGGCTCCCGTCCCTTGGGGGCGATCCTCCGGCCGGGGCGGCGGCCGCGCCCGCCGCGCGGGCTTCCGGAGGCGGGGCGGATCCGGCCGGGCCAGCCGGGGCGGACCGGGGCGGGGCAGGGGAGGCGGCGGCCGATCCCCTGGGCCCTCCCCAGGGGTGCGGGGACGGGGCGCCCGGCGGGGGGGGCGGCGAGGCATGCTAGGCGAAATCGTCACGTTGCTCAAACCCGCCCGGCTGAGCTTTCTGAACTATATAAGGGATCCCGGGCCGGGAGGCCGCATAAAGCTCATATCCCTCGGGATCTTCACGCTGGCGCTGTGGGCGGCGCTGTTCCTCCTGTCCGTCAGGGTCATCAGGTCCTTCTACACGGTCGAGGGCTTCGGCGACATACTCTCCTACAAGACCTTCGGGCTCATCTGGCTTTCCGGAGCGGCCCTGCTTGTATTCTCGGCCTTCATCACCGCGCTCTCCAACTTCTACCTCTCGCGGGACCTCTCGCTCCTCATGGCCGCCCCCGTGGACCGGGAGAGCGTCTTCTGGGCCAGATCCGTGCAGAGCCTCGTCTCCAGCGCCTGGATGCCCGTGGCCTTCCTGGTGCCGGTTTTCCTGGCCTTCGGCTACGCCTTCAGGGCGGAGTGGCTCTACTACGCCCTTATAGTCCCCGCCTCCCTCCCGGTGGTGCTCATCGCCTCCTTCCTGGCCCAGACCCTGGTGATCCTGCTCGTGAACGTGCTCCCGGCCAGGCGCACGAGGGACATCGTGAGCCTACTGGGGCTTCTGGGTTTCGCCGCGCTGTACATGGTCTTCAGGCTCCTGCGCCCCGAGCAGCTGGTGAACCCCGAGAGCTTCCGCTCCGTCGCCGGCTACCTCGCCTCCCTCCAGACCCCCACGTCCCCGATGTTCCCCACCACGTGGGCTCAGGATCTCCTGTGGCCCCTCCTGGGCGGGAGCGCCGCGGACTTCCGGGGCATCTACCTGGCCCTCCTGTGGGTGATGGCCGGGGTCTGCGCGGTCGCCTCCTCCTACGCGGCCCACTTCCTCTACTGGGCCGGCTACAACAAGTCCCAGGAGGGCGCGGGCAGGCAGAAGGCCGGAGGGCTCCTGAATCTCTTCGCCGGGGCCTTCAGGATCATAAAGAACCCCGAGGCCAGGGCCGTGGCCGTCAAGGACTTCAAGATCTTCTTCAGGGACCACACCCAGTGGTCGCAGCTCTTCCTGCTGGGGGCCCTGATGATAATCTACCTCTACAATTTCTCCGTCCTGAACCTGAAGCGCTACCCCCTCCAGGCCTTCTTCCTGGAGAACGTGCTGGCCTTCCTGAACGTCGGTCTGGTCGGGCTGGTGAGCGCCACGCTGTCGCTGAGGTTCGCCTTCCCCTCCATCTCCGCGGAGGGGTTCTCCTACTGGATAATCCGCTCGAGCCCCGTTTCCGTGAGGGACTTCATGCACGAGAAGCTCTGCTTCTGGCTGATCCCCATCATGTGCGTGGCCCTGACCCTCACCTGGCTCACCAGCCGCTTCCTGGACGCCGCCCCCGTCATGGCGGGCACGGCCTTCGTCCTCACGATCCTCCTGACGCCGGGGCTCTGCGCCCTGGGAGTCGGCCTGGGCTCGAGGTTCCCGCGCTTCGACACCGAGAATCTCGCCCAGGTGCCCACGGGCTACGGTGGGCTCATCTTCATGGTGTCGTCCAGCCTTTCGCTTCTGGCGATAATCGGCGCCTCCGCTTGGCCCGTGGTCCGCTACATCAGGATCCGCCGGGGCCTGTCGGGTTTCGGCCTGAAGGAGGGCATCCTCATTCCGCTTCTGGCCCTCACCGTGCTCGCGCTGGTCTGGCTCCTGTGGAGCAGGCCCCTGAAGATCGGCCGCGAGGCCCTGGAGATCTACGATGAGGAGACCCGGAGCCTGGACCGCCCCGAGGACGCCGGGGAGATGAAGGGCCCTGCGGAGGACGTGGACGTGGCGGCCGCGCTCCCCGCCCCGGAACGTGGCGGACCCGAAGCGCGCGGGGAGGGGAGCTGAGGGGTGTATTGAAGGGGGGAGCTGGCCGGAGGGGAAGGCCTGCGGGGAAGGCCAGGGGGAGTCCGGCAGCCAGCGGGGCCGCGCCGTCCGGGAGCGCTCCGGCGCCGTGAAGCGCCCTGCGCGGAACTGCGCATTCAGTTTCACTGCCGCGCGGCGTCCCGCGCAGTCCGGGCCCGGGGAGAAGCCGGTCCGGGGCGACGTCCCGGCCCCCGACGGGAACCGACGGGGCGGAAACGTCCGGCGGCGCGCCGCTGCAGGCGGGGGAGGACGGTGACAGGACATGCGAGAGCCACGCGCCCCGCGCCGCTTCTTCCTGAACTGGCCCAGGATTCTGGCCTTCCTGGCAAGGCTCATAAGTCGGCTCGCCCGCTACCGCATCCTGGGCGACCCCGTGCCGGAGCGCGGTCCCGTCATATATATAACCTGGCATTCCGAAGAGATAACCATGCTGCCCGTGAGCGGCTTCACCAGGGGCACGGTCATGGTCTCCAGCTCCAAGGACGGGGACATCCTGGCGGCCGTGGTCGAGCGCTGGGGCTACCGGACGAGCCGGGGGTCGTCCTCCAGGGGCGCGGCCGCCGCGCTGCTGGGCCTGAGACGGGCGCTGGAGCGCGGCGAGAACATCATCTTGGCCGTGGACGGACCCCGGGGCCCGCGCCACGAGGCAAAGCCCGGAGCCTTCTACCTGGCGGCCAGGACCGGGGCGTGGATATGCCCCGTGGGGGTGGCGGTCTCTAGGGCGTACGTGTTCAGGAAAAGCTGGTCGCGCTCCCGGGTGCCGCTCCCCTTCGCGAGGGTGGCCGCGGTGTTCGGCGAGCTCTACCGTCCGGGGCGGGACGAACTCCGCCTCCCCAGGGAGGCCCAGTGCGCTGTGGTGAAGGGCCTCCTTGACCGGGCCACCGGCGAGGCGATGCGGGAGCTGGAAAACTGGCACCGCCCTTGCAGTGGTCTTCCCCAGGACCGGACGGGCAGGGGGAACTCTCCCCCGCCTCCAGGTCGGGAGCGGAGGGATGAAGATGTCGGCCACCACCCGAACGATACAGGCGGATGAGGCGGCGGCGGTGAAGGACGCGCTCGAGGCGTTCCCCCGCGCGATGAGGGCTTTCTCGGAGTCCATTTCCCCCGTGACCCGCGCCGTCCCGGCGGCGCCCTGCGGCACCGTCGGCCCCCTCGGCGATGCGGTCTCCTGCGCCCTCTGCCCGGCTCCGGGCAGATCCTTCAGGGCCAGCTTCAGGACGACCTCCTCCGGTGCCAGGATCCCGGCCCCCGTGGTACGCGTCGACGCGCCCTGCCGCGGGGCCTCCGGCTTCCCCTCCGCGGACGGGACGGGACTACGTTCCGTCTCGGGGCTCAGGCCCCTGCCAAAGTCCGGGCCCCTGACCCAGGCCGGGCCCTCCCGGGCGCCTGCGGGCGCCGTCCTGGCGGCGGCGCTCCTTCTGGCCTCGGCCTTCGCGGCGATCCCCGCCTCGGCCGGCCCCAACGCCCCCGACCTGAACGATTTGGCGGATCTCGGGATCTCCCGGGGGACGGTGAGCGATCTGGTCGCCGAATCCCTGGCCCCCCGCGCCAGGCCCCCCATGGAGGCGGACTTCGTGCTGCTTCTCGCCCGCTACGGGGGCGATCCCCTGATGAGGGCGTATCTGGATCTCGACATGGAGTCCCGCCACTCTCCCGAGGCCCCCCTTGGGGAGCAGGCGGTGAAGTCCATGATAGCCCGCAGGGACCCGGCCGCGGAGATCATAAACCGCATCGGCAATGCCCGCAGGGACTACCGTTCCCGCGGCGGTCGCGGGTCCGGCGGAGGACGTGCCTCCCGGGCACCCTCCGCAGGCGACCGGCCGCAGTCCGGAGCGCGGGGCGCGGACTCCTCCGGAGGCCGTGCGGAATCGGCGGCCGCCGCGGCTGCGGGCTTTGCCGCTGGCGCGGGAGCCGGAGCCGCCTCGGGAGGCCCGTCCCGTGCGGGAACCGGCTTTTCCGGGGGCGGCGGGCCAGCGGCCCCGTCTGCAGGATCGCCCGGCCGTGAAGGCGGCATGAACGGCGGCCAGTCCCAGAACGGCGGCGCGGGAAACGGATTCGGCGGCGAGGTCGCCAACGGCGATTCCTCCGGCGGTTTCACGGCCCAGGGCACCGGACGCCCGGGACCCGAGACAGGTTTCCAGGCGCCCGCGCAGGGCCCCGGGTCAGGATTCGCTTCTCCCGCAGGCGGACCCCAGGCGCCCCGGCCGGGTTTCGGCGCTTCCCCTTCCGACCAGCCCGCCCCGCAGCCGTGGCCCGACGGCGCTTACAAACAGGGACCAGTCTCCGGTGCAGACGAGTCCCGTTTCGCCTATGACGAGTTCCGTTCCGGCATGGCAGGCAGCGGGTCCAGCAGGGACGCCGCCGGCGCCATGTCCGAGGGAGGCGCCATGGAACTGGGGAAAGCCGGGTCCAGCTTCGCCGAAGGCCCCCGCCGCCGGACGGCGGAGACCCAGGAGCCCGCCGTCCAGGAAGGTGCCCCGGCCGCTCCAGCCTCGCCCGGAGCGGAGGCCGCCGCCGCGACGCCTCAGACCGGTGCCGTGCCCGGCCAGACACCTCTTCCCGGTCCGACCCCCCAGCCGACAGCTCAGACTTCAGGGAGGCAGGGAGACGACTCCGGCCTCTACATGGGGACCTACCAGACGCAGACCCCGGACGGCCACCGGGTGCTGGTCCACCGCAACTCCAGGGGCGGCGGTCCGGGCTCACCAGCTGACGGCGGCAGGTGAATCGGGGCTATCGGCGGCGGGTAGGCGGACGGCCGTCGTGGATCCGGGCCCCGGCTTCGGGCTTTGCCGTCCTTCCGGGCACCGCCGGCCCGGCAGGCACTGAAATTCAGGGTGCTCCGCTTCCCGCGCCCCTTCCGCGACGCCTTTTCCAGGCGCGGGAAGGGGCGTTCTGCGTCCGCGGTTCCGGATATCGGGCGCACTGCCGTGTCCTGGAGCGTCAGGGAGCGGTCGGCTCTCAGGAATTGCTGGCGGCGGAAGGTCTTTCGAAGGAGCTTTCGGCCGGCACCGGTGCGGAACCGCGATGGACCGGTAGGGGAGCCCGACTGAAGGACGGCCCTGCTGCTGGCCGTCCCCAGAGGAAAATCCGCGCCGTGGCGGCAGATTGATCAGTCTTCCGATAAGGGCAGGAGGACTGGGCCGCCTGTGAAATCCGGGTATCCATCGGAGAAAATGCCGGACGGCAGCAATTTCATCAAATTTTTCCAAGTTGGCTACGGGATAAGTGGCTTCCATTTTAACTGATCGACACCCTGGCCCATGACAAGTTCTCGCTTGGATTGACACGAATTACATGCCGACATCTCTCATGCGTCAACAGGCTTGCGAGGGAACAGATTTTCCAGCGATCAAACCGGGACCCTGAGACTCCAAACAGGGACTCTGAGACGTCCTTCCGCTTGCATTCGAGCTTCCGATAACGGAAAATTGTATTACTCCGGGTATCGGAAGTTAGACCTCCCGGTCGACCGGAACCGGAAAGTCCAGATCTCAAAGGTGGCACGTTGGACGGAATCGGACAATGCGCATCCTCCTGAAATCGGCTTCGGCATGGCGAAATTTTCCAGACTGAGAAACAAAGGCTACGTTTACGTTGACAAGATCTAATTCTTCCATGAAATTCTTACAGGTCTCCATCCGCTCTGTTCCTTTCCCGCCCCAGGCGTTTCGGCAAGACGTTTCTGATCGATACCCTGGAGGAAGCGGCGGCAGGAAGAAAGGAGCTCTTTTCCGGACTTGCGATTGACAAGTCGCGCAAGGATCGCGATTGGCCACGCATGTGCCGAGGATCAGCATGAATTTTTTCGGGGACGCCCCCCCCGTACTTGTTGGATGAAAACCTCACCGCCTTCCTTCATTCTTTTGCCGAAGAAAGATGATTTTCTGTTGAAAGCCGAAACTCAGCTTTCAGTCTCATGGAAGTAATCAGTACCGTTCGAAGGAATTATGCCGATATACCGATAGGCACTAAAAATATCGACATCAAAGATATATTGATAGCCGATCAGAGCGAAATTATTATTCTAATCGATGAGTATGATGCCCCCATAATCAACAATTTCACGAATCCGCACAAAATTTCAAAAGGCGAAAGAAACGCTCCACGGTTTTTATAATTACCTTAAATCCTGAGAAAATATGATAGATCGGATTTACATAATTGGAAATAATTTTTTTCCAATTGTCAGTATTTTCTGCAATGAAAAATCTCATAGACATCACTTTCCAGCTCGGATATTCGACAATATACGGATTAACTCTTGAAGAAATAATACTATCCCAATCATCTTAATGTTGCATTATCTGATTTTCAGAAAAACAAATAATTAGGATCCACTTTCACCCGCAAAATTCTTATGGAACGGATCTCAGAATGGTATGAACGGTACAGCTGGAATGGAAAAGAATGCGGAATTAATCCTGTATTGCTGAAAATTTTTACTGATTTACCATAAATTTAATAATTTGTAGATCCGATATGAAGGTATGATTTTTTTGAATTTAATGAATATCAAAGATGATATTATTGCTAAAGTATTTAACGGAAGCGAGAAATTCAATGGAAGTTTGGATATGCAGTCCGTTAGCAAAGTTGATCCGATAGCGTTGATGCTCCAGACGGGCTATCTTAGCCTGCGCAGGCGAGAGGAATCAGAAGAATACTCCAAGCTTTTCCTTGCTGTACCGAACAGGGAAGTCGGCATGAAAATCATGAAGGATTACGCTGATTACTGAATAATTCCTTTGATATCTTCAATTAATTATATTTTCAATTCTGTCAGTTCCAGGAAATTCTGTAACGTTACTGCCAAGGTAAATTGGATCGTGCCGAGAAATTTCTTAATGGATTTTTTCCGCGTAATACAATAATCTGTACATGAAATAATAAATACTTCTACCATGACATCCTGCTGTATATTTTCAAGATGTCGGATTATCAAGTCGATCCTGAACATAATATAGCTGGAAGCATTACGGTTAGTGACAATCATCTAGACGTAGAAATTATTATTGTTGTTGATTGGGAATCAACTCACAAGTGAAAAGTTTAGTGATACCTAAAAATATTCATATTCAAATTTTGCCGTCTTGCTCGTCTGAATTGAATCAAGTTGAAGTTTTTTGGAATGTTGTAATAAGAAATTATTTTGTAAGTCAATATTATAAAATTTTAGATGAAGCGATAATAAATCTAACATTATATATGAAATAGGTTAAAATACATCCTGATGTAATTAAACGTTTGACTTTCTGACCATGGATATCAAACATCATAGATCATCTTGAAAAGCAATACAAATCCCCAATATAAATTTTATTATTTTGTAAATATTCAAATATTAAATTTAAATATTGTGTACGATATAAAGTCAAAATTTTTTGAAATCCTAAACACTTATTTGAATGAATGATATCCGTGGCCTCAACGCGGTGCCGGAATTGCGGGATCGGAAGGCGCAGGCATACAGAACTGAAAACCCCTGTCTCCCGTGGTGATTCGCGCTCCTTGTCCGCCTCAATTTGTCGTGACACGTTCGGGAACGCTCCTTCGGCATTCGTAATCCAGACGTGCATTTTTGATTTGGTATTGTCATGCTCTTCAGCAGTCCTCATGAAAACGGCCAATTTTCCTCCTGCCTGAATTCTGCCATTTCGGAGCAGTTCCGGGGAAGAGAATGCCTCCTTCTAGATGCATTCCTGCCGTCCGCACCGGATTAGAACCTGTCGGCCGATCCGTCGCCGCCGGGAGACCGGCCGTGCGCAGGGTAACGCTACGTCAGGCTCAACCCTACCCATGGCGGATACGCGCCGGGAGCCAGCGGTAAGGCGGGCTGGCTGGTTCCGGCAGGTTGCGGTCCTGACCGGGGATAATGTATACTTTCTGTTTTCTAGGGATTTCGCCAGGGACCGCCCTCGGGCGGGACGGGGCCCCCGCCGGGACCTGCGGGATGCCGGCGCACGGAAGGAGTCGGACGGGACGATGGATTACGGGCTCTACAAGAATCTCTGTGCCACGGACGAGCTTTCTCGCTATCTGGAGAAGCGATCGGCGGCGTTTTTTGCGATGGATTTCCAGGGGCCTTCCCCCCTTTATCCCAGGGACCCCTTCACGGGACTGACCATGAGGGACCTGTTTGAAAGTATCCAGCGGAACTGGGACCCGTCCGCCGCCGAGGACGATCCTCAGCCTCTGGCCGAGGCCAAGGCCCTCTTCAGGAGAACCCGCTTGGTGGTAACCGAGCCCCCCGAGATCATGGACGATCAGCTGGCGGAAGACCTGACGGCCCGCTTCGATGCTTCGGTCGCCTCCCAGTCCGAGGAAGTGGTTCGCTGGCTTCTCATGTCCGTCTCCAACCTCGCGGCCTCAGGGGTGGACTACGACATGAGGCCCTGCTTCGCAGGGCTCGACTTCGTGAAAGACCGGTCGGGCTACACGGAGGAACTCTGCGGCGCACTCTCGTTTGCCGCGATGTGGTCCGTCAGGTCGAGGGCCCGCCCGTCCGAGGTTGACCGCCACCTTGCCCGGGCCTTCGGGCTTGGGGGGTTCAGCTCCGTGAAGGACGTGCGCCCCCTCTTCTTGGCGCTCACCGTGCGTCTTTCCTATCCTACCGCCCCCCGTTACGGGCCGGGAAGCGGGATGTCCGGGAGGGCAGGCACCCTCCGGAACGCCATCTCGCTTGCCCCGCGCCTCCCTGATCCCGATTTCGCCTGCTTCCCGGCGGGATACCTGCTGGACGACCCCAAGCTCTTCTCCCTCTCGCGAGATGATCTGAGGTGCGCCCTGGGCCCGTCCGGACTTCCGGATATTCCGTCCCTCAAGCTCGCCTGGGGGGCGCTTGACGCCTTCATCCCTTTTGCGGCAGGCATCGGAACGGGCGCGTCCCCGCCCTCTTCCGAGGGCCTGGCCACCTTCGAGCGCCTGGGGGAGGAGGACGCGCTCTCGCCCTTCCGGGGGGGGCGCACCGTCTCTCAGACAGCCGTCATGCGTGCAGCCCTCGCCTTCGGACGGATTTTCGAGAACCTGGACCCTGACGGCGGCGAGCGGGCCGTGCGTCTGGTCGCCCCGCTTCTGGCCAGCGGCCGCGTCTCCGGCTGGGCCTTCCAGTCCCTCTTTTCCAGGTACCGGTGCGCCTCCCCCGCGGCCTTCCAGGGCTCGGTCATGCGGGCCGTCGCCGACGGCCTCTTCGGGGACGGGGATGCACTGGTCCAGGCCGTGGTTGCAGCGGCCCTCCTTTCCGGAAACGGAGCCGTGCGTCTCGCCACCTTCGAGCGAGAGGTCAAGGCCATAAGGCGGATGGGCTCTTCCAGGAAGAACGGGCCATTGAGCGTGCGGCTTGCCGTCTCGTTTTTCGAGGCCGAGGCCGAGGCCCGCGAGAATCTGCGGCCAGACGATGCGTTCGCGCGCCTTGCGGCCCTCTACCCCCCAGCCAAGGCGGGCCCCGAAGCCAAACGGCTTTTCCTAGTCGTCTACTGCGCCGCCCTGGTCGCGGCCTCCTGGGGCCCCGGCGGCAAAGAGGCCGATCAGGGGTCAGGAACCCATGATACCGGAGGCAGGGGCTCCTGGGGCAAGGAATCCGGTGACGCGGACGGGGACTCCGCAGGCGGGGTCGGCGGAGGGGGCGGGACAGGTTTGGGGAACCCGGAGGGCGCCGCCCGTGCAGGGACGGGGGAGGAGAGGGCACGGGAGGCCTTTGCTGCCTATGCGTCCTGGCAGAAGAAGGTGTACTGGGCCGGCGGCGAAGCCCGCAGAAGGCGGCTTGCGCGGCTCGTGAGGTTATGTCCGGAGGAAGCCCTGCAGGACGCGGAATTCCTCGAGCACATCCTTCCCGCCGCCATCTACACGGCAATGCGGGGCGTGGGCGGGATCACGGACTCCGGCTCCCTGGCCGCTGCCTGCAACTTGAACACGTCCGGGATAAGGCCCCACGTGCAGATCCGGGGGACCTTAGCTGTCCTGGCGAGATCGGACCTCGGAGCGTTTCCGCCCCCCATGATTGACCGGCGCTTCAGGTTCTTCCTGAATGCCGTCCGCGACTGCCTGAAGGGCGCTCTCCCTCCCCCGCAGAGGGCTGCGCTCATCTCGACGGCTCTGGCGGGCTTTGCGTACAGGGGGCTGGTTGGTCCTATGGAGGGCTTCTTCCTTGCCAACTCCCTTATGCTCGTCCCGGCGGCCGAGGAGGGCGAGAGCCGCTGCGAAGACGATGGCGAGTGCCTGCCGGGCGAGCCCATGAGACGGGTCTCGCTTCCCGCCCCCCTGATGCAGACCGTTAAGGAGCTCTCCCTTTTCTCCGGCATGGGAGGGCTGAAGCCGTCCTCCATGGGCGGCCAGGCGGCTTCTGCGGCATTTGGCGTGGGCGGTTCGGACCCGGAAGCATCCCTGAAGCTGGGCGAAGGCCTGTGGCCCCGTGACGGAGCATGGTCCAAGGGCGATGCGTGGTCCGATGCCGCTGGGGAGATCGCGGAGGACACCTCCGGGGACGAGGATGAGGACTTCGAGGACGGCATGGACGAGGAGGACGAAGAAGACATCGGGGAGGACGGGGAGAACGGGGAGGACGGCGTTGCCGATGAGGACGCTGAAGACGGGGAGGACGGCGGTGCCGGGGAGGACGCTGAGGGCTGGGAGGACGGCGGTGCCGGTGAGGACGGTGAGGACGGTGAGGGCGGGGAGGACGGTGAGGACGATTTCGGGAACGGCGCGGTCGGGCAGAACGGCCGGGACGGTGACGGCGGCGGCCCGGAGCGCGGCGGGGGGAAGGACGCTGGCGACGGGAAGGTCACCGCCCACGAGGCCCCCGACGAGTCGGGGGAGGAAGAGGACATCCCGCTCGGAGCCGAGGCCAGCGCTCGCATAGCGTTCCTGCTTAAGGCCGCGGCGGACGCCGAGGGCGCGGTCCCCGGTGGGGCCGGGGCGTCCGCGAGACCGCTCGCGGGTCTGGCCGACACCTTCCGGGCTGTGGCGGAGCTGATCCGCACGGACGACTTGGCAAGTTCCAGAATGGAGAGGAACGCGTCCCGAACCGGTAAGCTGGCCTTCGTGATCGAGGACGGCATGGCGGTCCTGGTCGACGGCTCGCGGCCCGTGATCCCGGAACTTCATGTCTCGGGGGAGGAGCCGGCATCCCCGGAGCTCGCTCCGGAAGATGCCGCCCCCGTGGGCGGCGGCGGGGACGAGGACCCGGACGGTGCCGATACTGAAACCGAGCCCGGGATCAAGCTCACTCCGCCCTCCGAGCAGAGCTATTTCGAATGGCTGGGCTTCGGCGACAAGGAAGCCTTCGCGGCGGACGAGGGGATCCTGGCCGATGCCGATCCCTCGGCCGACAGCTGGGGCAAGGGCAGGGAGATGCCCGAGCCAAGCCTGGTTCCCGTGTCGAGGGTGAGCCCTCTCCCCTGGACGGTGTTCGGGGTGTGCATGGCGGAGTGCGGCAGGTACCAGATGGCCCTGGACACCATGATCCAGGACAGGGCCATTACCTTCCAGATCCCCTTGAAGAAGATCGCCCTGGACAAGATAGTAGGGGGAATGGTGAGGGCCGGGAAGCTAGATCAGGCGCGGCTGGCCTTGAGGCTGCTGGAGATGTTTGCCCACATAGAGGCCGACCCAGACATCTCCATGCGCGCCAGAAGGATCCTTAACTCCGCGTTAAGGTCCACCAAGAAGAGGCCAGTTAAGCCCAAGAAGGCCCGCTCGCCCAAGCAGCAGCAGAAGAAGGCGGCGAAGAAGGGAGCCGCAAAGGGCAAGGGCGGCGGCAAGAAGCGCTGACTCCGGTGAGCTCCGGCCGGCGTAAGCCTGCCCGGATGTGTCCGGAGACTGTCGGTCGGAAATCCCCCCGGAGCGGCTTGTCTGCCCCGGATGTGCGCCGGGGGTTAAATCGGTCTGTCCGGGGGATTCCGTTAGGTTTTCCTGTATCGGATCAATGGACGTCACACGTACTGCGCCATTCATCATCATGGTAGGGTCTATTGGGCATGTATATCTCCGTTTCCGGAAATCATATAGCAACGGAAACGGTAAACACCGTAACCGAAATCATAAAAACGTCGGAACAGTAGACACCGTAACAGGTCAGAATATCTGCTACCCAGAATTCATTGATAAAATTTTTTTAACTGGTACTGAACATCAGGATATGTGGAACAAATTAACTTTTTCATTCCCATTTCAGTTTAAAATTACCTTTTAATAGATTTCATTGTATTGCCTGAAATTCTCGTTAAATATTCCTGCTATCTATTGATTGTTATATTTGATAGGTAATGCCAAAGATACGGTAGTGTCCTTAACCTGTTATAGATACAGGGCTTAAGAGCAATATGTCAGCAATATCAATATGTTCAAATTTGTAACAGAACTATTTATATTGTTGAATAAATATTTTGCCATGTATTTAAAAATTTAGCACTTATCAATTATTTTATAATATCAACGGTTATCATCTAGGAAATTCAAAAAGAACTGGCGTATTTTGTAAATTCTTATCTTCGGATATGTTTATCAACTTTACAAAGTTGTTGCAACATATTATCAGTGTTGGAAAAAAGTCTTATCAGGAGCTGTTAATTAATTACATTTACATGGTTGATAAAATTAGAGGCTAATTTTGTTGTATTGTATAATTCCATTCGCCATGAAATGTTTCACGCATAATATTTAAATTATCCATATCTTTGTCCAAAACCTTTATCCCTAAGTGATATTTCCTACGATCTAGCCAACATTGGACTTTCAATCCTGTAGAAGTCGTAGTATTACTTATCAAATTGTATCAGTTCACGGGGAGGTCGGGCGGTACGCCATGAACAGGAGCATAGCGGTATGCCTATGTGCAGCAGTTACCTCAGATATTGAAAACTGTTGCCTGACGGCCTCTTGAAGCATGGGTATTGATGATTTATTTGGACGATCAGTTAACAGTAGACGATATCCTCCGCCACTGATGCCATTCAGGTTTACTGAGAAATGAAGATTGTTCCTCCCCCTGATCGGATACCGGGTGCGCTGTTATCTGATGAGCAGTTATCCGTTCACGGGAATTGTGAGGTGCCACTGGGGCAGGGCGGATGCGGTATATCTCTCCGTTAACGGACTAGATTAGTCATAATAAATGTATGAAAATTTACAATTTTTTTGACAACAGACATATTTCAAAATATTTGTAATTTTATTTTTAAAGTTTGAGATGCACCTCAAAGGTAAACCTGGATCCCGGGCTGAGGATCCTGACTGGAGGATTTCGACTAATCCCTCCCGGGTACTGGCGGGACAACGGCGTCAGAACACAGAGCGGAAAACAAAATTTATCCCTAATGCGCATTCCTGATTCTGTCCAAATACGCTTTCCGGATTTCATCAGCGCCATGATCCCTGCTTCCGGCGTATGTCGCCGTCCGCTTTCGAAGTCGGCATCGATGGCGCTCTCGCTTCTGTCTTCAATGAGCCGCGGGGAAAGGCCGCGCTCTCGGCTTCATCGGGCGATGTCGGCACCCGGACAATCTGGCCGCAGCTGGACCGGCCTCATGGCCATCCGGGCTCTAGTCGCCGAAGGTCACGCTGGTGGTGAACCACTCATTCGGATCCCCTGCGGCGGCCATCCCGGGCTCCAGACGGGAGAGCGTCATCCTCTCGGCCATGAGGGTGTTCAGTGTGTCCATGCCGAGCGAGCGCGTCACTTCGCCAGTGAACTTCGCCAGCTCCATCTGTTCCACGTCGGAAACGTGCAGGGCCTGGGTGGTGGCTATCACCCTCACGAATTCGCCCGGCATTTCCAGCTCCAGTGGGAAATCCCTGAAGACCACGGTCATGTACGGGGGAAGTTCGGTCCATGTCCTGTCCTGCTTGTTGGGGAGGAACGACAGGATCTTCCCGTCCGGGGTGACGTTGAAGCCGTAGATGTGGAAGAGCGTGTGCGTCCTGTTCTCCGCCTTCACCATCACGACGTTCTCGTTGGGGTCCGTCCTTTCCAGAGGCGCGTCGGCGCCGATCTCGCGCGATAGCACCCAGCGCCTCATGCTCCCGTCCGCCGCCGGAAACTGGAACCTCTCTTCGGCTTTGCGCCCACTCCACTCGGTCTCGTCCGTCTCCCTGAAGAGGAGATAGCCCACGTTCACCTTGGGGCGTTTTCCGGCAGGGCCGTCCATGACGAGGAGGTTGTGGGCCTTGGAGGCCATGATGAAGTTTTTCCTGAGCATGTCCGGCCCGTTCCCGTCTAAAGGCATCCTCAAATCCCGGAAGCCCCAGAGGAAGGAGTCCTCGGAAGGCGAGACCAGCCAGATCTCCGGCCGGGCCGCAGGGTCCGAGGGCGGCAGGAACCGCCCCGGCGTCCCGTCGGCAGGTTCCGCCGTCGGCTGCTGGCCCCCCGGCCTCAATATCCAGCAGACGATGTCGGCCGCGCGGCCGTCCCCTCCGCCTTCGTCGGAGCCGTCCACCTCCTCCACCATGCTCAGATCCCTGAACACCTCCCGCGCGATGGGGACAAGCTCCCTGTCCTCCGGAAGATCGGTTCGGTAGCTGATCCTGTAGGTCTGTCCAGGGGGCTGCCAGGCGAGGAGCTGGAGGCTGTCGCCGTTGTTCACGGAACCTTCGACTATCTCGGCGTCGGAGTTTATGTCCGAGGCCTGGACGACCGTCATGCGGGCCTCGATGTCCTCGCGTTTGAAGGAGCCGCCGACCGGCAAGGGCGAGGCTCCGGGCCGGAGCTTCACGAAAACCGTGCCCGGTCCGACGTTCAGGAGGAGCCCGGCGTTCACTTTGGCGAACTTCCTGCCGCCTTCGGGGTACGTCTGTTCCACCAGGTAGGCGGGCGGCTCTCCCCCGCTTCCCTCGAACAGCCTCCGGTCGGGGTTGCCCTCGACGACCTGGTGCTGGCCTCCCCTGCTCTCGCCGTTCATGTATGCCTTGGCCCGGTCCACCACGCGCTGCCAGGTGTCGTCCGGCCCGGCGTTCACGATGGATTTGGCGAAGAACCAGGTGAAGGTCCCGTAGGCCTTGCCGTTCACCTTGTATTCTACGGCCGGCTCTAGCTGGTCTGCGGAGCCTATGGCGATGTAGTCGCCCAGGGTCCTGCGCGGAGGCGCCGTATCGCCGGCCTGTCCGGCGTCCTGCGCCTGTCCGGCGTCCGGTGCCGGGGCGTCTATGGATGCCTGGCTTCCCATGAGGACCGTCGGCCTCCCCGCGCCCCGATCCCGGGGCGGGTTGTTCAGGCCTCTGGCCTGCCCGGAGGCCCCGGGGCCGGTCAGGTAGGCGTCGGGGTTGACCCTCGCGTCCATGGGGATCCCCCTGGTGCGGACCTGGTCCCCGCGGGTGATTGTCCCCGAGAAGCAGGAGTCCGAGACGAAGACGACCAGGTCGGCCTTCGCCCTCAGGCCCGCCACCAGGAGGTTCATGCGGTCGTCTATGAGATCGAAGTCGTCGGGGTTCCTCTGCGCCTCCTGGGACTCGGCCACCGCCGCGCTCCTGGAGGGGGGGGCCTGGCATGACGCGGGCATGGTGGGGTTGGGCCCCGAACGCGACCCGTAGGTGACGAGCGTGGAGTCAAACGCGCGCGGGAAGTCGTCCTCGTTCAGGTCGCAGGTGGTGGAGCCGTGGCCGGAATACTGGACGTAGACCATGTCGCCGGGAGCGATGCGGCCGGCCAGGGCTTCCATGGCCCCGATGACGCCGGTCCTGGTGGCCTGGGAGTCCAGGAGCGTCGTGATGTTCTCGGGAGGGAACTTCAGATGCGATACGAGCAGGCCCTTCATGAGCTCCACGTCGTTCACCGCCCCCTCCAGGGGTGGGAACGGGCCGTTCGAGTACTCGTTTATTCCGATGAGCAGCGCGTGCTTGTCGGCCCCGGCCGTCTGGGCGAAGGCGAGGGCGAGCATCGCTGCCGCCGCCATTGCGAGCGCCTTCGCGGCCAGACCGCCGCGCCGCGTCTTGGGGGGGTTGCTGGTCATGGCTGGCCCTCGCGTGAGGCAGCGGCGTCCTCCGGCTCTGATCGGTCGGGGCTGGATGGCGCTGGCAGGCTGAAATCGGGCCGGATCGGATCGCCCGATGCCGGACGGGAGGAAAAGTCCCCTGCCAGGAACGGCGGGACGGGGACCGCATGCGACGGGAAACGTCCGCCGCGCTGGACGGCGGGGCGAGCGGGATGCCCGGGGAAACGGCGGCGGCGCCACCGGGAAAGGAGGCTCGGCGGAGAAACCGGCGTGCCTTCCCGGCGGGGCACCCGCGCCGGAAAATGAAGGCTCACGGCCCGCGTGGCGGAGGCGCCGCGGCTTGCCAGGAGAAAGGCCCGCGTTCCCCGCGGTCGCGCTCCCGTGGTCCCTGAAAGCCTCGAGGCGGCTTCCGTAGGGGTGGCCTGGGTCACCTGTTGAAGGAAGAGCTCACGGTGGCCCATTTTGGTCCGGCTCCGCCTGTCGCTGCTGGGGCGCTTCTAGTGGTGAGCGTCATGCGCTCGGCGAGCATCAGGGTCAGCGGATCGCCCGCGCCGCCCCGGGTGGCGAACCCCTCGATGTCGGAAGCGCTGCGCGTCGAGAGCGCGCTCTGGGCGATCAGGCTAACGTCGAAGGCCTGCTGGGTTATGATCACGCGCACGTATTCCCTGGGTTCGGTGAGCTTGAGGCCGAACTCGGAGAACAGCCTCTCCTCGCCCGGAGGCAACTCCGTAGTGAGCGCCTCGCCCGCCATGGGCAGGAATGGCTCGACGCCGCCGTCCGGGGTGACGTTCACGGCGAAGACCTGGAACTCCTCGCGCGTGTTGTTCCTGGCCTTGATGACCACAACCTCCTCGCCCGCCTCGGCGGGGACTTCGTGTTCGGAGGCGGGGATCTCGCGGGTGAAGACCCAGAAGGACCCGCTTTCGGCGTTTTCGGGCGGGAACCTGGTGGCGGGCGTCGCGGCCTCCCACTCGGAGAGGCTTGCGGGGCGGTACATCACGTAACTAACGTCCACCTGCAGGGGGGATCCGGGAGGGGAGGGCAGGCTCATGATGTTGTGTGCCCTGGCCGCCAGCTCGAAGTTGCGCCTGAGTTCGGCGGGGCCGGCATCGTCCAGGGGGGCGCGGAGCCTGTCGAAGCCCCAGAGGAAAGAGTCCTCGGAAGCGGAGACGAGCCAGATCTCGGGCGGGACGTCGGGGTCCGAGGCGGGGATGAAGGGCTCTGCCTCCCCGGCGCCGGGAGGCCCGGCCTCCCCCTTCGCGGCAGGCCTAAGTATCCAGGCCACTATCTCGGCCTGGACGCCGTCCCCTTCCCCGACCTCCTCCACCATGGTCATGCCTCCGAAAACCTGCCGGGCCCTGTCGACCAGCGCGGCGTCCGAATCCAGGGCGGTCTGGTAGCGGACCTTCAGGGAGAGGCCGGGCGGAACCCAGCTCGCCAGATCCAAGTCGTCGCCGTGCTTCACGGTCCCGCTGCCAACGTCGGCCTGGGATTTCAGATCGGAGGAGGAGATCACGGTGAGCGTGGCCTCGGGGGCCGACGGGTCTCCCTTCACGAACACCGAGCCCGGGCCCACCCCGGCGAGGAGGCCGGCGTTTATCTCGGCCATGTGCCTGCCGCCGCGCTCGAAGGCCTGGTTCACCGTGAAGACGTAGCGGCCTCCCTCGGCTCCGTCGAAGACCAGGCGGTCCTTCTGGCCCTCGACCACGGGGATCTGGGCCCCGTGGCCCGCCTCGTTCATGTAGGCCTTGGCGCGGTTGGCCACGTGGTTCCACGTGTCGCCGGGACGTGCGGCCTCGAGCGACCTGGCCCATGTCCAGGTGAAGAGGCCGTAAATCCTGCCGTTGCCCGCCCTGTACTCCGTGGCCTTCTGGTCGAGGGAGGCGGAGCCGACGCCTATCAGGTCGCCCAGGCCTTCCTGGGAGGCCCTCGGCAGGAAGGCGTCGGGATTGACCCTGCCGTCCAGCGGTGCGCCGCGGGTGGGCATGGCCTCGGCGCTCCTCGTAATGGTGCCCGAGTGGCAGGAATCGGCCACCAGGACGACGAGATCCGCCTTGCCGCGGACGGGGACCAGGAGCTCCCTCAGGCGGTCGTCCAGCAGATCGTAGTCGTCGGGGTTCTGGCGGGCGGTCTGGGCGGCCTGCACCGCGGCGCTCTCGGAGGGGGGGGCCAGGCAGGCGGAGGTCCTGATGGTGTTCATCCCTGAGCGCGATCCGTAGGTGACGAAGGTCGAGTCGAAGCGGTGCAGGCCGTCGTCCCCCTCAAGATCGCAGGTGGTCGATCCGTGTCCGGAATAGTGGATGTAGACCTGGTCCCCCCGGCCGACGCGGTCGTTCAGCGCGGTCATGGCGTCTATGATTCCGCTCCGGGTGGCCTGCGAGTCGGTGAGCAGCGTGATGTTCTCTTCCGGAAAGCCCAGGCGATTCACCAGCACGCCCCTCATGAGCTCGATGTCGTTCAGGGCTCCGGTCAGCGGCGGGAAGACCTTGCTCGTGTAGGCGTTTATCCCGATGAGGAGCGCATGCTTGTCGGCGAGGGCGTCCTCGGGGCAGGCCAGGGCGCCAGCGAGCGCCAGTGTCGGCACTGCTAGGACGGCGGCCAGGGCGCGGACTGGTGGCCAGGCGGCTGCTTTCCGTGGCATTGAGGCACCTCCGTTGGAGAATTTGCGTGCGGACGTCCGGTGTGCCCTGCGGAAGCCAGTCCGCAGGCGGCAGAGGCGGAAGGTTCCCTGGCACAGGCCCGTCCTGCCGGAACTGAGAACCTCCCGGTGGCGTTCGGAGACGGCCCGAGCGGATATCGGGGCTCGGGGCGGAGGAGGAACGGGGCGGTCGAAGGGGCGGGATCGGATTCGGATCTGAACCGTCCGGAACCGGCGGGATCGGGTTCGTGACGGAACTGGCCTAAACCTGTGGGAGCTGGTTCGGAACGGAACGGCGCTGAGCCGCTCTCGGCGTGTCGGTCGGCATGGGGCAGGGCGGAGTCTGCCGGTTCGGATAAGGGGAGGCTTTCGCGTCGCGGGACGCTGAGGGTTCCGAAAGAGGGTCCGGGACGGCTCCTTTCGGAAGCTGGCTAACGGAGCTGCCGGACCGGTCGCGGACCGTGATCGTCGGGCCCGGAACTGTCAGGCGCCGGCGGGGATGTCCGCCCCGGCGGCGGGGCGCGTGGGGATTGCGCCGGAGGCGTTATCAGGCAGTCCCGGAAGGTCGCGTCCCGGACGGAACCCCTGCGGCGGTGTGAGGACCGGCACCGCTCAGGATACATGCCGTCAGTTCGTGTAGAGCACGTAGTTCACCCCGGTAGAGGTGGTGTTTATCACGCGAAGCTTGAAGTCTCCCGTCCAGCGGGGTGTCCACTCGCAGAGGCCAAGGTGCGTGCTGTCGCGGTCGGCGGCCACGATGTTCCCGTTCTCGTCCTTCACGACCAGGTCTATGTCCTGGAGGGGGCTCTCGGCCACGGCCATGGCGAGCGCCCTCTCGTGGCCCCGGAAGGTTACCGTGTAGACGTCGGTGGAGTTGCCGCGGACCCTGTCCTGATGCTCCCTGCCGCCGCCGGTGCTCTGGCGGGTCACCTCGATGCTGGCCAGGGCCTTAATGGCAGAGGCCAGCTGCGCGTCGGAATCGTTTTGGGCCATCTCGATGGCCTCGGCGAAGAGCGCGGCGGGGGAATAGGAGGAGAACTCGGTCGGCCCGGCGGCCGCCGCCGGCTCGGCCAGTTCCTCCGCGGACGCGGATCCGTCGGCGTTCTCGGTCTCCTTATGGCGGTTCTCCCTGGACAGGCCCTCCTGACGCAGGATGCTCGCGGCGGCGGCGAGCCCCATGGCGGACTTCGAGGCGCGGGAATCGTCCGCGAGGAGGGTGGCGAGGGCTATCCTTCCTATGGAGAGGCCGGCAGCGGACACGGAGGACCGCTCGCCGTCGATGTTCGCGTCCTGTACCGCCGATGATGTCCCTTCGGCCTGGAGGGTCGTCCCGAACGGCCTGCCCGCCTCGGCGGGCGCAGCCGCGAGGGCGACGGCGGCGGCGAGGGCGACGGCCAGGAGCTTCGGTGAACTCATTGTCTCCTCCTTGGAACGGACGCGGCAAGACCTGGATGGCCTGCCGGTTCCGGGCTTATGCGCCGCAGGGGCAGCGGGGGGCCGCCCGGTGGGGACTTGGGGCGCGGGTCAGGAACCCCGCCGCCTGGAAGGGCGCCCGTTGACCGGATCCGTAGCAGGTTAGGGGCATGCAGCCTCTTTGTCAAGCTGGCCTTTGGCGTTCGGGAATGGGCGATCCCCCGGCGCGGGCGTTCCGGAGGGCCGCGTTCCCGGTCGGAATGTCACGTCTGCA
>JAISEQ010000160.1 GCA_031264045.1 Deltaproteobacteria bacterium | reverse complement strand
ATCCGCACAGGCCCGTCCCTCCCGATCCAGTCCGACACCGAACGGCGGCCCGCACCGCCTCCCCCGCCTTCTCCCCCGTTCCCTTCCAGCCGGGTCCGCCCGTACCGGCATCACAGTTTGCCGGATAGCCCCGCTATTGATATAATCCGGTTCCGTCACGATCGCCGCCTTCTACAGGCATACCTATCCCAGAGCCGAGAAAAGCCCCAAAACATGCCAATTCTCTCTACCTCTTCCCAGCCCGCCCCACGCCCCTCAAGCCGCAGGCGCAACATCTTAATGGCCGGCCTGGCGGTGGCGGTCATCCTCGTCGTCGCCTTCGTCCTGGTCGCCCACTTCACCGGGGCACGGGCCTGGGAATCCTTCTCCCTGGCCATGGACCGCTCTTCAGGGCAGGGGACCTGGACGGCAGACAGCCATTCCTTCTCCCTGCTGTCCCGTACCCTCACCGTGAACGGGATCTCCCTGAACTTCCCCTCCTCCGAGCCTCCGGCCCCTCCTGCCGCCCCTCCCGCCCCGCCGGCAGCGCCCGACACCGCCGGGGGGCCTGCGGACTCCGGGGACGCGCCGGACTCCGCGGGCGAAACTGCCGCCTCCCCGGACGCCCCGGATTCCGGCGGTTCCGAAGGTTCCGCGGAAGCCGGCCCGGGAGACTCCGGGCCGGCTTCCGCCTCCGGTTCGGCCGCGGGGTCGGCCGGAACCGCCTCCCCGGCACCGGCGACGGCCGCGTCCCCGGCCCCTGCCCCCCGCAGGCCGGGGACATTCCTGAGGATCGGGACCATAAGAGTCCAGGGGAACCCGGACGGGGAGATCGTGAGCGGCATCCTGGAGCGCGGGGAGCTCCCCCCCGTCCCGCCAGAGGGCGCGGACATGTTCAAGCTCCTGTCCATAGAGGGCCTGAAAGGCGAGAAGACCGAGAGGGGCATCACCACGGAGTACGCGGTGGACCTGTTCGCCGTCTCGGATCTGGCCTTCGCCCACACCCTGGAGCCCGCGAAGCTCGCCAGCCCCGCCTTCCTCCATGCCGTGAAGGCGGGCAAGATAGAGATAGGCGGCTACAGGACGGGATTCGTGGCCCCGGCGCCGACCGGCGAGAACTTCTCGCTGTCCCTCGCCGCCCTGACCGCCGAATCCGTGGCCCTCGCCCCCGAGTTCGTGAACCCCGACAACCGCTACGACTTCTTCCGGAACCTGGCAGTCCGGAGCTTCTCCCTCACCTCCTTCAGGACCACCGTCTCGCAGGGGGGGACGGAGGCCTTCACGGCTGAGGCGGACGGGTTCTCCGTTTCCGGGCTCGTGAAGGGCGGGAAGGCGGACTCCTTTTCCGGGAACGGGATCAGGGTCACCATGAGGGACCCCGACGCCCCCGACATAAAGGTGCTCCTGAACCTCGACTCGTTCGACCTCGCCGCCCCCGACTTCTCCGTTCCGCTGGCCAGGGCGTCCGACACCGCCGACAGGCTGGCCACCCCCTACTACGCGCCCTCCGTCGCCAGGATCTGGGAGGATTTCCCGAGGGTGACGGATCTGGTGAGCTTCCCCTTCGGCCTGAACTCCGGTACCGTCAGGGGCCTATCCGCCGCAGTGGAACCAGGTCCCTCCCTCCGGCTGGCCGAAGGCGTGATGGCCGGGCCCTTCACCGCCCAGACCCTGCCCTCGGGCACCCTGGAGCTCAGGAACATCGTCTACACCCCCCCGGAATCCGCGGAAAACCTCCCGGACGGCTGGCTCAAGACCGCGGCCCTCCTGCTTCCCAAGCTCGGCCAGGAGGTGCTGGACATGACGGCGCGCGTCGCCTACGCCTCCGAACCCGCGTCCGGGCTCTACCGCGTGACCCTGAACGAGCTCTCCGCCAAAGGCGCGGGCGAGCTCTCGGGCTCGATCTCAATCGAGGGCATAAGGCCCGAGCTGATGGAGCCCCTGAGCGGGGTACTCCTCTCCAACCTCCACCGCCTCTCGTTCGGCCAGGAGCTCGAGAACGTGGCCCTGCAGCGCGTCCAGCTGAACTACAGCGACAGGGGGCTCATACCGGCATCCTACAGCCTGCTGGCCGAGGCCACCTCGCAGGAGCCTACCGAGGTGAGGGACATCGTCACCCAGAACATCTCCGCGCAGATCCGGGAGAGCCTGGGCGAACAGCTCGAGGACCCGGAATCCCTCCTGTCCGAGATATCGACATTTCTGGCGGCCCCCAGCACCTTCACGGCCTCCTCGTCCCCTGATCCCCCGCTCTCCCACAAGGTGAAGTCGGAACTCCCGCCGGACGATCCGGGTTCCATCCGGAACGCGCTCAACATCACGATCTCCGTCAACGGCGCGCCGCCCTACCCGCTCCGCTTCAGGGCGGCGGGCGCGGCGGAAGCCCCGGAAGGTTCCGGGGCCGACGGCGGGCCGGACTCCGGCGACGGGCCGGACTCCGGCGACGGGGACGGATCGGGCTCCCCCGCCGGGGACGCTTCCGGTTCCCCGGACGGCGGCGGGGCCGGTTCCGAGGACGGCGGAGCTCCTGGCTCCGTCGGCGGCGACGCTTCCGGCGACGGCTCAGGTCCGGAAGACGCGGCGGACGACTAGCCCCGGCCCGGAAGCTCCGAAGGGGATTGCCCCGGAGACCCTGACTGTCAGGGGTCCGGCCCCGGAAGCTCCGGGGCCGAAGGCGGAGGGAAACCGGGAGTCCTCAAAGGCCAGCCCGGCCCGTTGCCCCTCCGCCTCTCCGTCGGCGCCACATGTCCCCCGGACCGGCACGGTGCGGCCGGGCCGGCCGCTTCCGTCCCCGGACCTTCCCCGGCCCCGCCGCGGAACCGCAGGGGCGGCGCAAGACTCCAGGAGGCTAACGTGGACCAGCCCGTCTTCATAGAGAACATCAAGGCGGACGAGGGAAGCTACATGAACCTGGAAGGGCATGCCGTGCGCATGGACCGCACCATGCGCCGCTTCTACCGCCATCCCTTCGTGCAGGGCACCCTGGAGAAGCTGCTGCCCGCCCCTCCGGCCAGCGGGATCTCCATGCTGACGGTCCACTACGGCGACGCCATAATCTCCACGGAGTTCTCCGACTACGTAAGGCCTTCCGTCCGGAGCCTCACGATGGTGGACCCGGGGCGGATGGACTACATCTTCAAATCGGTCGACCGCGAGAGGCTCCGCGCCGTGAAGGAGTTCTCCGGGGCCGACGAGGCCGTGATAGTCCGCAACGGCTTCATAACCAACGTCACGGTGGCCAACCTGGTCTTCCGGGACAGCTCCGGGGGACTCTTCACCCCCCTCCACTACATACACTCCGGGACAAAGCGGGAATACTACATACGCACCAAGACCGTTACCGCCTATCCCATCAAGCACGACCAGCTGGGCTCCTACGAAACGGTGACCCTGGTGAACGCCATGCTGGACCTGGAGGACGACGTTACCTTCCCCTGCTCGCTCATCGGCCCCCTCGTTACCATGCCCGCGCCGGAAGGCGATCCCGGCAGGCCGGCCCAGTCCGAGAACTTCTGACCGCTCCTGGCGAGCGCCTTCCCGGCGGCGGCGGAAAAACGGACGGCACCCGGCTGAGGGGACAAGGGACGACGCTCCGGCACTGTCCGGAAATTCACTGGACCTCCGCGGACCGTCTGCGCCAGGCGCCCCTGGCCGGCGGGCAGGGCTTCCCGTCCCCTTCCGGCAGGCGACGCGGCCTGCGCCGGACACTTCACGGGGTTCCGGTCCGGGACCTTCCCGTTTCCCCGCATATTTTTCCTGCGGGACATACCGGCGCACGGAGCGGCGGGGCCGTTCCCCGAAGCCTCCGGGATGCCGCCGCAGCACGGCAGCGGAAAACGTCCCGGAAAAACTGGCGCGAACTTTTTTTCTCAGATGCCCCGGCGCTCATGGCCGGGAGAGGATTCGTCCCCCCGCGGGAACTGGCGCTTGGTCCGGCACGGGACGGGCGCTTCCAGGACCGGCACGGACCATCCTGGGCCGCAGGGAAAAAAAAGGGGCGGACGGCCCCGAATTCACGGAAGGCAGTCCGCCCCGGCTATGGCGGGGACGACGGGATTTGAACCCGCGTTCTCCTGCGTGACAGGCAGGCGTGTTAGGCCAACTGCACTACGTCCCCAAGAGTCGCGAACTGCGGCGGGCGGCCTCCGGGCCACCTTTCTGCAGCGGAAAACCATTATACTTGCCGGAGGCCCGATGTCAAGCCTTTTCGTCCCCTGCCGGATCACTTCCGCCCCGGCACCTTCCGTTCCGCGCTCGCTCAACCCCTGCCCCCCCAAAGCCCCTCACCGCCCATGCCCCATGGCCGCGCCACCCGACCCCTTCGGGTTCGGCGACGGGACGCCGGACGTATCCTGCATCGGGGCGCGGAAGCGCCCGCCCGGCGTCCGGCCGGGGCGTTGTGCGGGCCGGAATTTAGGGGCGGCCCGGAAGGGCGCAGGGGCACCCGGCGCCGGAGACCGCGCGGGCAGGGCCTTCAGCCGCGCCTGGCGGGGGTGAAGTACCTGCAGGCCTCCCCCGAGTTCCGGCGGACCTCCGTGCTGGGGACCTGGCGGCTCTTGAAGCCCAGTGCCCGGCAGCCGTGGGGGGTGGTCTGGACCCAGGTGACGAAGTAGTGGGCGCACAGGCGGCAGACGGGATCCCTGCCCGGGATCCCGGGCGCGGGGGCCACGCCCTGCCGCGGGCCCCGCCGCTGCGGCGGTACGGGCGGCACGGGGAGGCCTACCTGTTCCCGAAGAGGGCCGTGCCGACGCGGACGACGGTCGCGCCCTCCTCCACGGCCACCTCGTAGTCGCCGCTCATGCCCATGGAGAGGCCCGAGAGGCGCGGGCAGACGGAGTCGCGCAACTCCCTCAGGCGACGGAAGTGGGGACGGGCGGTCTCGGGATCCGGATCGAAGGGCGGCATGGTCATGAGCCCCACCGGGACGAGCTCCCCGTACCCCTTCAGTCCATCGAGGAACGCCGGGAGGGCCTCGGGGGGCATCCCGGACTTCGAGCCCTCGCCGGAGACGTTGACCTGGACGTAGACGTCCAGGGTCCTGCTTTCCTGACGGAGCCTCTTCGCCAGCTCCGCCGCGAGCTCCAGCGTGTCCAGCGCATGCACGGCGTCGAAGAGCTTCGCCGCGTACCTGGCCTTGTTCACCTGCAGGTGCCCTATGAAGTGCCACACGGCAAGGCCGCGGACTTGGGGAATCTTGTCCCGGGCCTCCTGCACGTAGCTCTCCCCGAACTCGAGCTGGCCCGCCTCGATGAAGCCGTCCACGGCCTCCGCGGGGAAGGTCTTGGAGACCGCGAGCAGGGTGACGGACCCGGGGGCCCTTCCGGCCCTTTCGGCCGCCCGGTCTATGCGCGTCCGGACGTCTAAGAGGCGCCTTGCGGCCTCTTCCTTCGGGATGGCCTCGTTGGGGCTCAATGGTCCTCCTCGCTCCGGCTGCGGAGATTCGGCCGGGTGGCTTTCCCCGGTCCGGAAGGCATGGCCGGAAACCGGCCCGCGGCCGCCTGAAACGCCCGGCCAGCGACCGAAGGCCGCGTCCGCCCGAAAATCCCCGTCCCTCCGGCGACCGTGCGCCCTGAAGCGCGTAGAACGCCCCGGCCCCGGGTTAACGGATCCCGGAGGAGGGGCTCCCGGCTTCCCCGGCGATACCCCGGCGCCCGAAGGATCCGCCGGATCCCGGAGGAGCCGCTTCCGCCCTGAGGATCCGCCGGATCCTCAGGGCTTCCCGGCTTCAGTGAGGTTGAAGTAGTGGGACGGGTCGAAGCCCGCCTCGGAGGGGGGTATCACCTTGTTTATCGATAGCGCGTTTCCCTCCGTCTGGGAGGCCAGATGCACCAGCCTGGGCTTCCCCATGATCCTGCCCTTGGGGTCGGCCACAATCTTTATGACGGGGTTCAGGAGCGAGGTGTGTATGACCTCTATCACCACCGCGATGTGGCCGGAATTGAGCTCCACCACCGAGCCGGGGGGGTAGATGCCCACGGACTGCACGAAGCGGTCCACCCAGGTGGGCTCGAAATGGGTGCCCCGCAGGCCGTAGATGAACTTCAGGGCGTCGTGGGGAAGCATGCCCTTGTGGTAGACGCGGTCGGAGGTGAGCGCGTCGTAGACGTCCGAGAGCCCGCAGATGGTGGCGAGACGCGGTATCTGCTCGCCCTTCAGGTGGTCGGGGTAGCCCGAACCGTCCATGCGCTCGTGGTGGAAACGGGCCACCTGCACGACCTGTTCGTCCACGTCGAGCTTCTGCTCGCGGATTATCTCCTCGGACAGCGCGGCGTGGTTGCGCATGACCGAGAACTCCTCGTCCGTGAGCTTGCCGGGCTGGTTCAGGATGTAGGCCGGCACGCGGGTCTTGCCCAGATCGTGGAACATGGTGCCCATGCCCAGGATGCGGAGGTCCTCCTGGGAGAGCCCCAGGGCCTTGCCCGTGCTTATGGAGAGGACGGAGACGTTCAGGCAGTGGGTGTAGGTGTAGTCGTCGAAGCGGCGGAGCTTTATGAGGGCGGAAAGCGCGTCCTGGTTGCGGGTGACGGACTCGACCAGCTCGTCCACGTTCTCCTGGACCTCGCTCACCTCGATGCGCTTGTTCATGTAGCAGGCGGCGATGAGCGCCTTGGACGTGTCCAGCGCCTTCCCGTAGGCCTTGGCGGCCTTGGGGAGCTCGGCCTCGAGCATCGACACCGGGTCCGGGGCCGCGGCGGCCGGCGGGGGGGCCGTCTGGACGGCCGCCTTCCTGAGCGGGGCCGAAGTGCCGGCCACAGGCACGAAGGGCTTGCGCCCGCCCGCGGGGCCCGGGAGCTTCGACCTCTCGGTATCTATGTACACCTCGTCTATGCCGTAGTCTATAAGCTCCTTGATCTCCGCCGGATCGGACAGCAGGCGGCTCTTGGAGGACCAGGGATGGTTGAACCACTTCCTGCCCACGTCGGCCACGAACATGCCGACCTTGAGCTCGGTTGTGGGCATTTTCTTTAGCATCTTAACCCTTCGTGGGTCCGGAGCGCCCCCCTGGGGCGGGGGCCGCCCGGGGGGGCGGGGAAAGGGGGAAGGGGCGGGCGCGAAAAGCGGAAGTAGGCTCCCCGGGCAGCACCGGGTTCCGGGGCGCCTGGGCATGGGGCTATCTTAATTATAGCTGATAGTCAGCGCCTGTCAAGGAGACGGGAACCCCCCGGTAACTCGGGAAGCGGCCACCGCGGCGGGCTTGCGGCCGCATGAGGCCTTCCCGGCCGACCGGGGCCGGGAACCTCCGGCCGCTCCGGCGAGACTGCACGGGCGACGGCCCCTTCCGGGAAGACGGAAGCCGCGGCGGAGTGCCGGAGGGCCCCGGCACGGCTTCCGCCGGACTCCGGAGACGCCCCGCCGGCCCTGAAGGACGTCAGGAGATCAGGAGGGTGCGTCAGCGGCGGAGCCTCGGCAGGCCGCGCCGGACGGTCGGGCAAACCCGCCCCCGCCGGAGACCCGCGCGGGCCCCGGGCCTCCGCCCGGAAACGTCCGGCAGCCGACCCGGACAGCCAGCCGAATCGCGTCCTCCCCGCGCGCCGGACAGGGCTCAGGGAGCCTGAAGTTTCCGCCGAACTCTTGATCCCGCAGGTTTTCCTGCTATAGTTTTCCCTGCGCCCCTGTCGGCGGACGCCCGCGGTCGCATACGCTTACCGCAGGGCATTTTCCGGACATTTCCGGGCATTTTCAGGAACTCCCTGACATATTCGGGAATTCAGCGCCCTTTTCGGGAATTCAGCGCCCTTTTCGGGAATTCAGCGCCCTTTTCGGGAATTCAGCGCCCTTTTCGGGAATTCAGCGCCCTTTTCGGGAATTCAGCGCCC
>JAISEQ010000152.1 GCA_031264045.1 Deltaproteobacteria bacterium | reverse complement strand
GCTGACCAGGTATTTCACCCTGCCACCTATTTGACTTTCATATCCGAGGTAGTGGTATTCCCGTACAAGCCGGTCCCATTGAGACTCCTCCGGAGTCTCATCCACCTTTTGGAGCAGTACGGATTCAGAAAAGTCACCAAGATCCCCTATTAGAGGGGTTTTGTCATCGATGCATGCACAATCCATGGTATCTCCTTCGGAGTAGACTTCCTAAATTCTCAGTATATGGATTTGAGCTTCAAGAGTCAACCCCTCAATAGAGCATTGTAGCGTTGAGGTTCATTCTGACCTCACCCGCTGGCCCGGCGATCGAGTTTACGCGTTGAGCCAGAAATGATCGGAGGGTGCTCAGAGGAATCCTCAAACGTGCGAAATGATCGGAAGGCGTTCCTGGGATCAGTAAATCAACTGTATTCCCCTTGCCCGGCAGAATTCCGACCAGGCCCTTTCCGGCTCGCGATCGGTCACGAGGCAGTCGATGTCCGAGAAGTCCAGGGCCTTCCTGTAGACGACCTGATCGAACTTGGAGTGGTCCGCCAGAAGTATCCGGGTCTTGGACTGCGAGGCCATGATCTTCTTCAGCACCGCCTCGGGCTCGTTGGACTCCATGATGCCCTTGTCGATGTCAAGGCCCTTGCAGCCCATCACGGCTATGTCCACGTTGTGGGCCTCCAGGGTTCTCCTGGCCCCCTCGCCAGTGAGCGAGAAGGAGCGTCCCCGGAGTGTCCCCCCCGTGGCCACGAGGTTAAGCCTCGAGTTCGCGAAGTCGTGGAGGATCTTGACCGAGGTGGTTATCAGGGTCAGATCGTTCTTGCCGGTCAGGAGCTCCACAAGCGAGAGCACGGTGGTGCTGGAGTCGCACATGAGGGTGGCCCCGCTGTTCACCAGCCCCAGGGCCTTCACGGCTATGGCCTCCTTCTCCCCGGTGTTGTTGGCCTTGCGGCTGTTGAAGGGGAGATCCTCGTTGGAGGGACGGGCCAGAACGGCCCCGCCGTAGCTCCGCCTCACGCGGCCCTCCTTCTCCAGACGCTCCAGATCCCTCCTCACGGTCTCCGCGGTCACCCCGAACTCCTCGGAGAGATCCGACACGTGGACCTTGCGCTTTTCCAGGAGGCGGTTCAGGATGGCCTGCCGCCGTTCTATGCCCAGCATTTGTCGGTCAGTCTCCCTTGTCCGTGCCCGGGAGGCCCGGGCCGTGGCTCACGGGCGCCAGGAGCCCGCCGGATTCGATTCAGGCGGGTCAGGTCACCCTCCCCGCCGCCCGTGCCTTCGCCGTCCTGGACCGGGACGGCCGGGGCGGGGGCAGGTTCCGGCCCGCTCCGGGACGTCCGGGCGGGCTTGCGCGAAACTCATTTTCGATTTTGTCCGATTGTACCCTTTTCCGGACGGAAAAGAAAGATCAAACCCTCCGTCAGACCCTCAAAACCAAAAAGAGCAACACTGCTGACCCCTCCCCCGCCACTGAACCCCGCGTCGCGGGAGGGGTGCCTACGGAGCACATGCCACTCCACCCCGCGCAGCAGGCGAGGAACCGCGCGGAGGACATGCCCCTCCATCCGCGTCAGGCCCGGACTCCTACCGCGTCCCGATGCTTCCCGCCGCACCGGGCAAGGCTTTCAGGGATGCAAACGCCCGTGACGGCCCCGGAGCCCGTGATGCGGGACCGCCGCCGCGTCCGCCCCCAGGAAGACATCCCCAGCCCCCGAAAGGCCCGGCAGGCCCGACAGGCGCCGGGGGAAAGAGACGCGAAAAGCCGTCCCCCGTGCGAAAACCGTCCGAAATGCATAAGCGGGGCCCGAAGCCGCGCTTAAACGGTGCGGAGCCCCGGAGTACCCCCGAAAGCCATCCGAAAGTGAACCGGCCCCCCTGCCCGCGAATGCCCCGGACCCGCGAACCGCCGGCCAGGACGGATGACGCGCACGCATGACGCAGGACCCCGCCGGGCCGAAAGCGATCCTCCCATGTCCCGACGCCCGCGCGGGACCTCGAAGACGCCCGGCACTTCTGCTCCCCCGAACTTCCCTCCCGGCCCCGGACTCACCTACCGGGCCTCATCCCTCCAGGGCCCGCCCCGGACTCACCTTCCGGGCCTCATCCCTCCCGGCCCCGCCCCGGACTCATCTCCAGGCCCTCACCACTCCCGGCCCCGGCTTCCGCCTTCCGTGCCCCGGTCCGCCGCCAGGCTTTCCTTCAGCCTCCTCATGCCCTCGGCCTGGGTCACCTCCGGCACGTAGCCCAGGATCTCCCGGGCGGCGGCGAGGCTGAACCAGTGGCTGGTGGTGAGCTGGAGGGCGGTGAAGTACGTGACCGGAGGCTCGCCCCCCAGGCGGAAAAGCTTCCAGATCCCCTCGGCGGCCCTCGCGGCGAGCCTCCCAGGGCCCGGGGGGAGCGAGGGCACCGCGGGAGGAAGGCCGCCTGCCGCCAGGAGGCCGTTTATGAAGTCCCGCGAGTCGACGAGCTCGCCCTGGCCCAGAAAGAAGGCCCTGCCGGAGGCCCGCTCCCCCCGGGCGAGGCTTTCGAGGGCCAGGAGATGCGCCCTCGCGGCATCGTCTATGTATGTGGGATCGACCGTGTACGGCCCACCCCTGAAGAGCTTGAGCTTCCCGGCCCCCGCGGCCTTGAGGATCCTCGGGAGGAAGTGGGTATCGCCGGGCCCCCAGACCAGGTGGGGCCTAAGCGCGGCGGTCCGGAACCCCGGAGCCGCGGCCGAGAGCACTTCCCGCTCGGCAAGCGCCTTGGAGCGGGCGTAGGGGAAACGCTCGGGGGGGAGGGCGGAGTAGCTCTCGTCTATGCCCTCCAGATCCCTCCCGTCGTACACGGCGCTGGGGCTGGAGGTGTACACGAACACCTCCGCACCGGCCCCCCTCGCGGCGTCCATCATGTTGCGGGTGCCCAGGAGGTTGGCTCTGAGGTATTCGGGCAGGGGCCCCCAGACGCCCGTCCTCGCGGCACAGTGGACGACGGCCCAGACCCCCTCGGCGGCAGCCGCGAGCGCCTCGCGGTCCTCCAGATCTCCCCGCGCCACCTGGGCGCCCAGAGCCCGGAGCTCCGGCGCGGGCCTCCTCGCGAGGGCACGGACCACGTATCCCGCCCCGATGAGGAGCTCCAGGACCCTCCTGCCCAGATATCCCGTCGCGCCGGTCAGGAGCACCGGCGCCTGCGGCGGGGTGAAGGGTGTGTCGGCAGCAGGCATCGAGCCTCCGCATTCCAGTCTCTTCCGCAGCCGCGGTACGTGCGGATCGGGGACGCCAGGAAGCCGGCTTCCCCCGCCCGGGGGCTCCAGGTCATTTTCCCCTGCCCGGCCCTGCAGTTCCCCGGACGTATTCCCCAGCCCGGCCCTGCAGTTCGCGGACGTTTTCCCTTGTCCGGCCCAATGGTTCCCGGACGTTTTCATGTGCCCGGCACGAGGCCGCGGACGTTTTTCCTTGTCCGGCCCAGCAGTTCCCGGACGTTTTCCAGTGCCCGGCCAGAAGGTGCCAGGGCGTTTTCCCGTGTCAGGACCCTAGTCCGGGACGTCCCCGCCGGCGTCCGGTCCGGGCCCGCCCCTGGGGACGGGATCGCCCGCCAGGGCGCGGAGAAATCTCCCCTCCCCGTCCATAAGGACGAAGGCTGTGTCCTGGGCCGCCACGAGGTCCCTGATGTCCAGGAGATGCATGGCCTGGACCGTGTACTCCTCGGGAGGGGCCAGCCTCCCGAGGAAGGCGGCCCCCTCGTCCCTTGAGGCGAAGGCCGGGGCCACGCTCATTCCCTGGACCTCAAGGACCATCATCTTGTCCCTCAGGCTGGTCACGGGGGCTGTGAGCACGAAGAACCAGTCCACCCCGGCCCTGGCCTCCACGGCCCCGTCCCTGGGCATCACCTCCTCCGGAATGTCCCCGCAAGACGGGCCGTCCGGAGCGTCCCCGCCCCGGGCGGCCGCGCCGTCCCCTCCGGCCCAGTCGTCCGAACTCATCGTGAACCTCCCCTTCCCGGCATACCCGCAAAACGAAATAGGCTATAATGGCGCCTGTCCGGACGCCCGTCGGGCGCCGCGGCCGCCTCCGCGCCACACGCAGACGGCCGCGCCCCGCGGCCGGAAAGAACCGGGAGCCCGTTCCGCCGCCGGTGACTATATAACACCGGGGGGAGCCGTCTGTACATAGACGCGCACCCTCCGCGGATACGCGCCCCCCCGCGCCCTTCCCGACCGGCCTTCCGGGGCCCCGCCGCCGGGAGCGCCCCGCCGCTGCCCCGCCCGCAGGACGGACTCCCGCTCCGCCGCCCGCCCGATCCGCCCTCCGGACCGGGAAGGCGCCTGACATTCCGCCCAGCCCTCTCACGCCCGTCCCGCCCCTCCGGGGGCACGGAGGCAAGATTCCCGCATGGAAGCCGGCCGCATAAGGCTTTTGCCCGACGATCTCATAAACCGCATCGCCGCGGGCGAGGTGGTGGAGCGGCCGGGATCCGTCCTGAAGGAGCTGGTGGAGAACAGCCTGGACGCGGGAGCGGACAGGATAGAGGTGGAGTGCGAGCAGGGTGGCAAGCGGCTTATCCGGGTGACGGACAACGGCACGGGCATGGACGAGGACGAGCTCGTGATGAGCCTCAGGCGCCATGCCACGAGCAAGCTGGACCCGGAGAGCGATCTCATGGACATAAGGACCCTGGGATTCCGGGGGGAGGCGCTCCCCGCCATCGCCTCGGTGTCCAGGATGACCGTCACCACCTCCAGGGGAGGGGCCGAGGGGAGACAGGCGGTGGTGGAGGGCGGGAGGATGCTGTCGGTGTCGCCCGCCCCGAGGAACAGGGGCACCACCGTGGAGGTGCGCGACCTCTTCTTCAACACCCCGGCGAGACGGAAGTTCCTGAAGACCGTGCAGACCGAGGAGGGACACCTCGCGGACGCCTGCCAGAGGTACGCCCTCTCCAGGCCCGAAACGGCGATAACCCTCACGATGGACGGCCGGGAGGCCCTGAGGGCCTCCCCGGGGGACGGCCTCGGCGCCAGGATAAGGGAGGCCGCGGGGTACATGTCCGGAAGCCTCGCGGACTTCCGTTCGGAGGACGGGGACGGGATCCTCGTGTACGGCTCCGTCACCGGCCCCGAGGCGACCGCGCGCTCGGGGGCGGGCCTCTTCGTCTTCGTGTGCGGCAGACCCGTGAAGGACAGGCTCCTCACCCGCGCCGTAATCCAGGGCTACGGCCGCACCATGCCACCGGGGCGCTTCCCGGCGGGGGCGGTGTTCATCGAGGTGGATCCCTCCGAGGTGGACGTGAACGTCCACCCCGCCAAGACGGAGGTGCGCTTCCGGAGGCCCGGGACGGTCTTCACGGCGGTCTCGGCGGCCGTGGCCAGGGCTGTCACGGCCCCCCCTGCCCTGGCCGGGCCCGGGAGCGGGGCGCCTCCCGCGGGGGAGGACGCCCTCCCGGACGACGACTGGGGGGCGGCGGGCTTCGGCGGGGAGCCGGACGCGGGCTCCGGCACCCGGGGCGTCCCCGCCCGGAACGCCGGCGGCGGGGCTCCGGAGGGAGGCGGTGATAACGGGACGCCCGGTTCCGGGAGCGCCGTCCCGAGATCCTGGAGCGGGCCGCAGATGCCCCTCGCCCCGGCCGACGCGCCCAGCTGGCTCAGGCCGGCCTCGGGGCCGGAGGCTCCCGGCGGGGACGGCGGGATCGGGACGGCGGGTGCCGGTGCTCCTGCCGGCGGCGCCGGGGCGCCGGGCCGCCGCGCGGAGCCCCCGACGGGTCCTGGTTCCAGCCCAGCAGGACAGCCTGATCCGTCCGGGGAGGACGGGTTCCTGTTCGACCCCGGAACCGGGGCGGACTGGGACGAAAGCTCCGCCCGGGGCCGGGCGGGGGCGGGCGAGCCCCTGGGGGACGGCGGGCCGGACGGCGCGGGGGACTGGACGGTCGCGAAGGTCCTGGACGGCGGGCCTCCCGGGCTGAGGCCGCTGGCGCAGCTGGCCAGGACCTACATACTGGCGGAGGCGCCGGACGGGCTCCGGATCATTGACCAGCATGCGGCCCACGAGCGCATACTCTTCAACCGCCTGAAGATGCTCCTGGAGCGGGACGGCCTGCCGTCCCGGAACGTCCTCCTGCCCGACGCCTTCGACCTCCACCCCCACGAGAGGGCCGCGCTAGAGCGCGTGGGGACCGCCCTGGAGCACCTGGGATTCCGCCTCGAGCCCTTCGGCGAGGGGACGTGGGTCCTGAAGGGCATCCCGAGAATCCTGACCCAGAAGGCCGCGGCCGAGGCCTTAAGGGAGATACTCTCCGGCTGCCGGGGTAGCTTCTTGCAACTGGACGGGGCGGGCGCGGGCGAGACCGTGAAGGACGTCTCCGAGGCCTGGCTGCACTCGGTCGCCTGCCGGGCCGCCATCAAGGCTGGCCACGATCTCACCCGCGAGGACATGGAGAGGCTCCTGAAAGACATGTACGAGGCCGAGGCCGGGGGATACTGCCCCCACGGGAGGCCGTCGTCCCTGTCCGTCACCTTCTACGAGCTGGAGAAGAAGTTCGGGAGGAAGAAGTAGCTTCCGAAAGCCCCTCCTGGACAGGGGGAGCCCCGGAGGCGGACCCCGGGGACGCGGCCCCGCAGACCCGGCAGCCCGCCCTTCCTGGCGCGGAGCTTCCCCCCGCGCCATGCACCTTCCTGGGCCCGCCCGCGCCTTTGCGGCGCGCCCCGCCCGGCCTCCCCAGACCGAGGGCCGGACGCCGACCTCCCCAGACCGAGGGCCGGACGTCGGCCTCCCCAAGCCGAGGGCCTGACGCCGGCCTCCCCAAGCCGAGGGCCTGACGCCGGCCTCCCCAAGCCGAGGGCCGGACGCCCGATGTCCCGAGCCGGACGCCGGAGGCGGATGTCCGATTCCCGAAGGCACGTCCTTTTATGGTAAAGTCTGCCTCCCGCTTATTGTGAAGTCCGCCTCCCGCGAGCCCGGGCCCGGCCGTCCGCCCCGAGGCGGCACGGGCCCCGGCGCACCCTTCCCGCGCAATCCCCTCCCGGCGGCCCGGCCGGGCCGCAGAGGGCCACCACCCATGCCGACTCCCGCAGATTCAGGCTCCTCCCGTCCGCACCGTCCCGCAAGGCATGCCCGCACGGCGCTCGCGCCCGCGCTGGCCTTGATGTGCGCGCTGGCCCTGTTCCAGCCCGTCCCCCGGGCTTCGGCCGGGGACGGCCCCGGGGGGAAGGTGCTGGTATACAGCGCCACCGGGGCGACCACCGCCGCGCTTCCCCTCATGGGGGCGCTGGAGAGGGGCTGGCCGGGGAGTCCCGTCGCGGTGGAGGAGTGGAAGAACCTGGACGATCTGCGGGGCCTGGTCCTGTCCGGGAAGGGGGACGTCTGGGTCGGCCACCTGGAGGCCTTCGGGAGGGCCGCCGCGAGGGGGGCGGGGGTGAGGATTCTTGCCGTCACCGCCTGGAGGAAGTTCTACTTCGTGTCGGGGCCGTTCAGGGGACCGGCGGACGGGGAAGGCGGCCGGGGAGGAACGCCTGGCCCCGGAACCCCCGGCGGCGAGGCGGGCTACTGGCCCCAGAGCCCGGGGGAACTGGCGAGCCTGCTGGCCTCCGAGAGGCTCCCCCTCTACGCGGCCCCGCAGTCCGGGCCCTCGACGGGGATACTCTCCAGGATAGCGGCCATGGGCGGGCCGTCCTTCGACGCCAGGGCGCTCCCCATGCAGCAGGTCCTTCTGGAGCTCGCCTCTGGACGCGCGAGGGCGGCGCTGGTGCCGGAGCCGGGAGCGACGGCCGCGCTGGCGAAGAACCCGCGTCTGAGGATAGTGGGAAGCCTCGAGGACGAGCACGCGAGGCTTGCCGGGGGGCCGGGGAGGCTCCCGCACGCGGGGATCGCGGCGGACGCCTCCTTCGTGCGCGAGCAACCGGGCCTCGTCCGGGAGCTCCAGGAGCTGATGGGCGCGAGCGCCCGCGAGCTGGCGGCCATGCCGCCGGAGGAGGCGGTCACGCACCTTCCCAGGGCCCTGAGGGAAGCCGTGGGGGAGACGGTGCTCGCGGAGTCGCTGGCGAGGGATCCCATAGGATCGGTGAACGCCGCTGACGCGGCGCACGAGATAGAGGGCTTCCTGTGCCTGGCGGCGGCCGAGCTTTGCGCGGGGGGGAGGCTCGATCCCGCGTTCCCCAGGGACTTCATCCTCGAGAACCCCCCGCCCGGTCCGGTCGGGACGACCGTCCCGGACGCGCCGGAGGAGGCAGGGGCGCGGTAGCCACCCGCCGCCCGCTCCTTCCCGCGCCGCCCGAAGCTCCCCCCGTTC
>JAISEQ010000304.1 GCA_031264045.1 Deltaproteobacteria bacterium | reverse complement strand
GTCCCGGCCCCGTCGTCCTCGCACCGGTTTCGCTGTCCGATTATCGCGAAGCCGTTTCCAGGTCCGACAACAATCTACCCATAGACAACCCGAACATCGTTGCCTCTCCAGACAAACCGTAACAGATCCTGACGATGCGGCATCGCCTGAATCGGCGTTTACGTTTCGCATTTCGTTTATAAAGCATGACTGACCTGCGATCTGCTCGTCGGGCTTGCGCGGCATCGGGTCGGCTGCGATCTCCGGGACGGAAGGATGGACGCGCGTCCTGGCTGCTGCGGGCATGCAGTTTTCGAACCGACAGCTCCTGGCTTAACCCGTAGCCCTCTCGCGGAGTCCTGTGTTCCGGGCGAGGTCTGAGGTGCTGCTGGCAGCCGAATTTGTTGAGAATATACAAGCATTTTGTCAAAAAATTTATAAAGCTTGATTCCGCTGCGAAAACCAATCCATCCTCAAATGAGATGTTGAACTCTGTACGTCCTCGGCATCGAAAGCGCCTGTATTTAAGCCAAATCCTCGTCATTTCGTGCAGCTCTTGTCTAAGCGCTTTGGTCTCTGAGAGGTCAAGTGAGGGGTTTTCGCGCTGCAATCAAAGCTTTATCCGATGCCCGACTGTCATCGGGAGAACATGTGTCATAACATGTGTCATCGGGAGAACATGGGGAGAACCTCTGGCTGTCGGGATGCGGTTTCTTCCGGCAGCCCCGCTCCGGCTGCGGGAAAACAATGTCTGTGGCCCTGTCTGCCGATGAATGCATCCTTCATCGCGCTCATCGGTTCATCGGCGAATCAGCCGTTGCCTCTGGTTTTTCAAGGTTATTTCGGAATTTCGGGACAAGATAACCGTTCAAAATTTTGACAGGGGTAACTTGCCTCTGAAGCCAGTGATGTCAGTTGCCTTTCAAGTCATGGATGGGCGTTGCCTCTTAATCCAGTCATGCCCAGGCTTGAAGAGGATTGAAATTTTTTAGCGAGACATGCCTTTTCGGAAGGGATAGCCTCGCGTCCGGCTCAGAAACGGATGGCAGGATGGTTTTCTTGCCGGAGCCGTTCGTTGGCGGATTCCAATCCTTTGCTTCCGGTGGCGTGAAGGGCTGCGGCAGGACGACGGCGGCGTTTCCGGGCGGAACTGCAGGGTGGTGGGGAGGAGCGGATGTTCGGTTCAGGCCTCCCGCCTCAACTCTCCCGTGCGGGACTTGCCCGGGCCGTGACGGAAAAAAGATGCGCGGCTCGCCCTGGAAGGCGCGGCGCAGTGCCGATGTCCGGGGCCGGTGGGTCCCGTGCCGCATAGCGGGAGTCTGGGCCGGGCTCTCAAGGCTGGGCCGGCGCCGCCTGCTGGGCCGCCTGAACGGCTGGCCGGGGCTGGGCTTCGGGTGCGCCGAGCGGGATTGTGCCGGGGGGGACGGATGTCGTTGCGTAAGGCGCCTGCGGGACAGGGGGCGGGCCCTGGCCGGGCGCCAGCGTCGTCTGAGGTGACGGATACGCCTGGACTGACGTAGCGGCTGGCTGGGGGACGGCCTGAGGTGGCTGGACCGACGGCGCGGCGGCCTGGGGGGCTGCCTGGGGGGACTGGACCGATGGCGCGGCTGCCTGGGGAGCGGCCTGGGGGGACTGGACCGACGGCGCGGCTGCCTGGGGGGCGGCCTGGGGAGCCCGAACCGCCGGGGGAGCCGCGGCGGCCTTCGGCACGGGGCGGACATGGGACGGCGATGCGGAATCCGCGAGCAGGGGGTTCCAGAAGGCGCCTGCCAGGACGGCCAGGCCGGTGCAGACGTACAGGAGCTTCACGAGCCATCCCGACCGGTCCAGGACCAGCCAGTCCTCGGCCTTCCAGATCCTGCGCATGGATATGACGTGTAGGGGAAGCGAGAAGAGGCACAGGAGGGCTACGACCGACAGCCCGCCTGTCAGGACCAGCATCGTCACGAGAAGCCACACGATCGGCCACCAGATAAGCTGCATGAGCGCGGCGCTGCCCTTGCCCAGAAGGCCCGCAAGAGTGGTCTTCCCCGCCTGGGCGTCCGCGGCTATCTCGGGAAGGCTCTGGTAGTACAGGATGTTCGCCACCATGAAGGCGCCGGGGACCGAGAGGGCGATGGCCGGACCGGTCACGGCGCCCGTGAGCGCCATGAAGGTGCCGACGGTCATGATGAGGCCCATGTTTATGAACACCATGAGCTCGCCCAAGGCCCTGTGCCCGTATTTCACGGGCGGGGCCCCGTATAAGAAGCTGGAGAGCGCGGCGAAGGCCACCATGCCCCACAGCGGCCAGTCGTCGCGGACGATTATCACGGCCATAGCGAGGGCCGCCAGGTAGCAGATGCCGATGGCCTTCTTGATGGCCCCCGGGGCGATGAGACCCTCCTGGATCACGCGGGAGCCGCCTATGCTCTTCTTGGTGTCGACTCCGCCGGAGTGCTCGAAGTAGTCGTTCGCGATGTTGGTGGCCAGATGGACCAGGAAGGAGGCGACGAGGATGAGCACGAAGATCCATATCCTGGGGCCCGCGTCGGGCGCGGCCGTCGCGCCCATGTGCTTCTGCGCGGCTATGAGGCCCAGGAACAGCGGATAGAGGGTGGCGATGTAGAAGGACGGCCTGGACGCCTTCCACCAGGATCCCAAGGTGCCCCATCCCGGACCGGAGCCGCCCGCCGCCGTTAAGCGGGAGGAGCCTTTCGGGGATTCGGCGGGCGCGCCCTTCTCCGGGGCGTCGTCCCCCGCGACGCCTGTCCTGCCGCAGGCCTTCTCCCTAGCGGTCTCCTCTGCCTTCTCCCTGCCGTTCTCCTCTGCCTTCTCCTTTTCCCTCTCCTTCATCTTCCCCCCGTTGCCGCTTCCGTCGTAATCGTCGTAGTAGTAGTCCGGGCTCGGGAAATCCTCGGCCGGCCCGGGCCTTGCGGTTGATGCGCGGCTGGACTCGGGCTTGCCGCCGGACACCTGCGGGGGTTCCCCTTTCCTGGGGGAATCCCCGCCCCTGCCGACAGGCCTGTCCGGGGAGTCGGTCTTTCCGCCGGACACGTCTCCCGTCTCCGGCTTTCCGCCGGATGACCGCGCGGCTTCGCCGTTCCCGCCGGCTTCACTGGCCGTCCCGGCCTGATCGTCATAAACGCCCGCCGCCGGGGGACTTTCGCCGGAAGCGTCTCCCGCTTCCTTCTCCGGGAAGGCAGAGTCGTCCCCGAGCCCGGCAGAGTCGTCGTTGAGCACGGCCGCGTCGGCGGCTTCTCCCCTGGCGGGGGATTCGTCGTCCTGCCCTGTCATGGTCTCAACCTCGCGCTGGCGGGCTGCGATGCCCGCGACGGTCAGGAGGGCCTCAGCCGCCCTTCATGAGAGAGAGCGCCCCGAGCCGGATGCCTGCCGCGTCCAGGCCCGAAAGCGCCCTCTGCCGGGCCTGCGGGCCGTGGGGAACGGGGCTGTCGGGGAGCCCCAAGGAGGATGCCTCGATGCGCTTCCCGCGGCGGCCCATGAGAAGCTCGGCGACGGCGCCGCCCAGTCCGCCCAGGACGGAGTTCTCCTCCACCACGAGAAGCCTGCCGGTCCTTTCGGCCGCCTCCAGGACAAGTTCCGCGTCCAGGGGCTTCACGAAGCGGGCGTTCACGACCCCTGCCGAGACCCCGTCCCCGCGGAGCGCCGCCGCGGCGTCGAGGGACGGCCAGGCGCAGTGGCCGGCGGCGAGAATCGTCAGGTCCGAGCCTTCGAGCATCAGTTCCGCCCTGCCGATCTCCAGGGGGGCGCCCCGGCCGGGGGGGGCGGGGAGGATCTCCCTGCGCGGCGGGCATGCCCCCCTCGGGTAGCGGACGGCGGAGGGCCCGGGGAGCGACAGGGCCAGATCGAACATTGCCTCCAGCTCGGCCGCGTCCTTGGGCGCCATGACGGTCATGCCCGGAAGAAGGCGCAGGTAGGAGAGATCGAGCGCCCCGTGGTGGGTGGCGCCGTCCTCTCCCACAAGGCCCGCGCGGTCGACCGCGAACACTACGGGGAGGCCTTGGAGCGCCACGTCGTGGTAGAGCTGGTCGAAGGCCCTCTGCAGGAAGGTCGAGTAGACGGCGCAGACCGGCCGCATGCCCCCAGCGGCCAGGCCGGCGGACATGGTGACCGCGTGCTGCTCGGCGATGCCCACGTCGAAGGCGCGTTCCGGGAACTCCCTGAAGAAGTCCGCCAGGCCAGTGCCCTGGCTCATGGCGGCGGTCACGGCGCACACAAGCCTGTCCCTGCGTCCGCGGGCCGTCATGTAGCGGCCGAAGGCGTCCGTGTAGGTCCTGGCTTCCGCGGGGGAGGGGGGGGGCGCCGGAGCGGCGATCCCTGCCGCGGCCCCGGCCCCGAGGCCGGGGCCGGGCTCGACGGAGGACCGGGAACTGGTCCCCGCCTTTCCGGAGGGGCCGTCAGGCGCGGAGCCGACCCCGGGAGCCGAGGGCCCGCTGGAAGGGGGCTCCGGAGGCGCGGCGGCGTTCCCCGCAGCCGCGCGTTCCCCGGTTTCCGCCCCGGGGGGTCCCGGGGAGGGGGCGTCCCCCGGGGGAGCGGCCCGGGGCGCCGGCAGGGCAGGCGCCCCGTCCGGCCCCGGGACCTTCTCCAG
>JAISEQ010000301.1 GCA_031264045.1 Deltaproteobacteria bacterium | reverse complement strand
ATCGGTCGGAACGGAAGCGGGCAAGCCGGGTTTCGGGCGCGAGGATGGGCTGCGGGGCTCGGAGGCGGCCGTGAACGGGCCTTGCGGGGGCGGAGGCGGCCGTGAACGGGCCTTGCGGTGGGGGTGGAGGCGGGCGTGAGCGGGGCTAGCGGGGGGACGGAGGCGGCAGTGAACGGGCTTTGCGGGGGGCGGAAAGGGATGAAGGGGGGCCGGTGGTGGGGCTGAGCGTTGCGGGCCGGGGCTTGAAGGAGAGGATTCAGGCGGGGATCACGGAAGGGTGATGCGGAGAGGTAATGGATTGGCGCAAGGCGGACGGGTAGTTTCGGAGGAGGCGGCAGGGTTACGGTCTGGTCTGGGAGGCTCTTGGGTTGCGGTCTGAGCCGGGGCGGGTGCCGGGGTCCCTTAATATAATGATGGGAAGCATGATGGGAAGCCGGGGGCCGGAACCTCAGGAGAGTGGCTTTTCCTCTCAGAACCCTACAGGAAAGGCATACAGCTCTTTGGTGACTCCCCGCGCCCCCCTGGCTTATTTTGTCTGGGTGGAGGAGAGACTTGGGAGGAAAGCTCCTGGCCGGGGCGCGGGGTTCCTTAATAAGGTGGAGCCATTGGGAGATGCCCCCGTCGGACGGGGGAGCACTGCTGACCAGCTCATTGACAGGCAGGCTCCGGGGGTTCCTCAACCCTGCATGTCCCTTCGGTTCCAGGGATGGGGTGTGTGGAGGGCATCTTCAGGGGCACAGCCCTGGAGAGGAGGCGTTTGATGGGGCGGCGGGGGGTCCTTATATAAAGGTGGGAGTGCCGGGGCGGGGGACTGGCGGACGCTCCTCCTCAGGGATGGGCGGTTAACTCTCAAACTCTGACGAAAGCGGCTTCCGGTCGCCAGGTTTTCCCCCGCCGCCAACGGCGGCTTGTCCGGAGCGGCTTGCTGGGCAGGCCAGCTCGGGACCGGCCGGGATGCTGAGGATTTGTCGGGTTGCCGCGGTTTTATTGAGGTGCCTGCGTCATATCTAGCGGCGGGACCTGCGGAAACGGCTACGCTTTGCGAAGGGGAACAGGGAGCGTTGCCCGTGAATCTCTTGACGGACAGTGGGCTTTGCGTTCCATGACCCCCGTGTGGTCCGGCATGTCTCGCCATGTCGCCCATGTCCCTTCCTGAGCCTAACGGGCGAAGGGGCGGGGTCTCCGGACTGCAGGTTCCGGCTCAGTCTCGGACTCGCACTCGCACTCGGGAGGAGAGGTTCATGCCGGGGCACCCGGGATCCTCATGCCAAGGGGAGGAGTCCGGCGGCGCTGCATACTCCCGGATGTGGCATCGAGCTCCGCGACCTGAACCGGCAGCGGTATTCTAGCCCGCCTGTCCCCCGGTCGGGGGGGGCACCCGTCACGGCGGGCTTGGGGAAGGCTCAGGCTCCCGGGTCAAAGGAACGGTCCATCTGCGAGGCGGAGTACGGATCTTCAACGGAGGAATGCCTGGGGGCGGCAGGTCCTCACCGCCTTGGCGGGCGAGACCCGATCGCGGAACCTCCTGCGGGTTCCGTGTCCGTGTGTCGGAAACCGGCGCAATCGTGGCGGATGAGGGTGTCCCCGCCCTGAAAGCCGGGCAGCGGAATCGAAGCCGGGCAGCGGAATCGGCCAGGCACGAGCGGTCCAGCTTTGGCACATGCTCTTCGGGGATGGATCAGGAGCTCGCGTAAGCTGAGGATGTCCCGGAAAGCCTGCTGGCGAAACTCCGGGCACAGGGCAAGGCCGGGCTGAGGAAAAAGGCTCCGACCGGGCATTCAGGCTCAACAGGCCGTCAATGCGTTAATATCGCCCTTGCCTTTCGAAATGGGGGCAGTTATAATACTGCCCGGTTCATAAGTGGGGCTGCCAGACCTCTGGATCGGCCATATGCTAACCCCGTCAGGTCCGGAAGGAAGCAGCGGTCCGCTCCTTGGTCGTGTCAGGGAAAATCTGGCAGTCCCACTTATGAACCATTTTTTTGCTGAATTCCTGTGCTTCCCCCTCCAGCTTCACCGCATAGTTATTCCTCTTCAGTCCGTCCCCTTCCATTCCCTTCCATTCCATTCCATTCCCTTATCCATCCTTTTCATTCTACCCTTTTCTCCCATTCCTTTCTCCCTCCTTGACGCCTTTTAATCTTCTCTGGCTCAATAGTTTCCTGACCCTCATGCTTTCTTCATTTTCATTAGTTAGTGTTCCATCGCTAAAGTTCGTAGGGAATTCTGGGCAGGGATCACTTCAACAGTCTCTTCCGCCAGACGTACGGGTTTGTGGAAATTTTTATGACCTCCACGAAATCGCCTGTGAAGCTGGCCATATCTTCTATGGACGTGAAACATCCCCTCCTTAGGTTTGTTGCGGATGAGAGTGTTGTTGCGGATGAACTTGCGGAAGACCGCGTCCGCAAGTCTGAGCCGGCACGCGGAAATCCGGTTGTATAAAAGAATTCGACTTCGTATGTCTGGCGAGCCGCTTGTCCAGTCCGTAGCGGATGATGAAGATGTCCAGAGAGAAATATACTTCGATCCCGCTGTCGGGACCGCGCATGTCTGGAATCTGCTTGCACTGTCTGTCTGATAAACCCTGAAACTCGAACCGCCTCTTTCTCCGGTACGTCAGGGCTGTAGCCGTCGCCGGGCTGATATCCGGCGCGGCGAACAGGGTGGATGTCCCGTTAGAATTGTTGATGCCGGTCCGTGACCTGACAATTCCTGCGTTTCCGTACTGGACGCGGTCGCTCATGAGCTCAGGAGCATGAATGTCAATTTTTTTGATCCTCCACAAATGTGAGAAATTCGTGCGACCTCTGGAGGAGTTCTTTGGCGGGCAAGCGTTTGATCCTCACGTGGTTCCTGCCGCAAACGGCTACTGCTACTGCGTGAACTGGATTAGGATTGTCGGCGTAAGGCAGGAGGTATTCATTTTGTATGATCTGCTTGAAAGCGGCTTTGATGCAGGAATCTAGTTTCCTGTTATCCTTGGCGGATATTACGGTTCCCGACGGGGAATCGGTGACTACGGGTTTATCGGTTGACGTGTTGTCCGATTTCGCGTATTTCATTTCCGTCACCATGTTACCGTGTTCAGGGGAACTGATTACAAGATCGATAATCCCTTGAGTCATTTTA
>JAISEQ010000187.1 GCA_031264045.1 Deltaproteobacteria bacterium | reverse complement strand
GTAATCAGTAACCCGTATACCATATCCATCATCCCCCCTCTTCAACATAAACCGGTCAGGGCTCTCCGGAAGGGGACGTCCGACGAGTCGGGGCGCATAGCCCCAGCTGGAGACAAATTGAACAGTACCGGAATGAGATACGGCTTCTCGCAGCACCTGATAATCGGACGCATAGGCCATATGGAGATTGGGACGCAGGCGGGGACGAAGACCGTGCGGGTCACCCTCGCCGCGAAGCTCTTCCCCCCGCGGCGCTCGGACGGCCCGGACGTCACCTGGTACGACATGACGGTCTGGGGAAGGAGCGCCGAGAGCTTCACGCGGATGAACTTCCGGCCCGGAGACCAGCTGGGGATGAGGACCCCCTCCCTGGAGGCCCACCTGTGGAAGGACCGCTCCGGAGAGTTTCACGCCTCGCTGCGGGGCAACGCCGATAACTTCTGGGATCTGAGACCCTCCCCCAGGCCCGCCGGAGGCCCTTCCGCCCGATCCCGCAACAGAGGCTTCGAATCGCCGGACTGCCCCTATCCCTCCGATGCCGAGATGGCGGCGGGGGAGAGGATGCTCCAGGACCGAAACAACGGAAAAGGGTTCCGGGACATCGACCTGCGGAAGGAGGGGGAGGGCGTTTCTCCGGCGCCCGGCAACGTAGAGGGGCGGGGGAGCGGCTGCCCCGTAAGATTCCGTGCCCCTGACGACGGCAGGGAGCAGGAGGACGGACAGTCGCCGTCCCCGTCGGCCGGTCCGAGGATGCGCTGATTGGTGGGGAAGGCACCGGACATTACGGGTTTTCGGCGTGAGGTTCCCGGCGGCTTCCGGTCCCCCCTTCGTCTCCGGCGTCTCAGCTCCAGTTCTCCGCTTTTCATTGACCGCCGGCCGCCGAAGCCGATAGATCTCCACATATCGTGACCGCCGGGCACCGAAACCGGCAGATCTCCACATATCGTGACCGTCGGGCACCGAAGCCGGCAGATCTCCACATATCGTGACCGCCGGGAACCGAAGCCGGCAGATCTCCACAGACCGTGACCGCCGGTCGTAGAAGCCGACCCCTCTCCATAGACCATGACCGCCGGCCAACGAAGCCGACAGACCTCAGCCGAACTCGGCTTCCGCTCCCGGCGCCAGTCGGCATGACGGCGGCATAATCCGAAAGGTTAACAACGTGCGATTACTAATCCCTTACCTCGTTTTCGCGGGGATCCTCTCCTCGGCGGCATTCCTGGCGCCCTCCAGGGCCGCCGCCCAGGGATGCCCCTGCACGGGCATCCAGTCCATCATGAGTTCCGTGGCAGACCGCATCGTGGCGGGAGTCACCCCGCCTCTCGAGAAGTCCGTCCGCGAATCAGCCCAGTGGGGCGCGGGCGAGCTCCACAAGGATCTGGCCGGGGTGCGCGAGGCGGTGCTCTTCAACTCCAGGACTCTGGAGGCGGCCGTGAGGGCCGCAGACAAGAGCGCGGCCGAGCGCCAGTCGGAGCGGACCTACGAGGCCGGGAGCCAGCCTCCGGCGAACTGCGGAAACGACGCCATGGGAGCGGGCTACCAGGTCTCGGGCGAGACGGTGTCCAGGGCGTTCAGGGACATCTCCGAGCGCGTGATGGCCCGGAAGGGGAGGTTCGCGAGGCCGGTCGATTTCCAGGACGAGAGGCTTTCGGAGGCCTGGCCGGCGCCCGAGAGGGCCGCCGCGCTCCTGGGGCCTGCGGGAACGGCGTCGACGCTCACCCTGGACGAGCTTTCCGAGGCGGAAAGGCTCATAGAGACCTTCGCGAGCCCGAGCCCTCCCCCCGAGCTCGCGGAGGAGCAGCTGGCGACCCCGGCGGGACGCGCCTACGAGGCAAGGCGGCGTGACCACGAGACCCGTATTGCGCTCTACCAGTCGGTCCTCTCCCGCAGGCTGAGCGACCGTGCCCCGTCAGTGGAGGGCCTGGCCGGCTGGGCCAGGAGCAAGTGGGAGGACATGGGGGGCTCGGGGGATCCTCCGGGACTTGTGGAGGGACGGCTCTCCCAGGACGCGCTGTTCTGGTATCTGACCAACATGCGGCTGGGTTCGGCGAATTGGCACGAGCAGGAGCTGGCCTCGCTTCCCGAGGCGGGTCTTCTCCGCGAGATAGCCTCCATGAAGGCTGTGGAGCTCGAGCTCATGCGGCGCCAGAACGAGAAGCTGGACGTCATATCGGCCCTCATCGCGGCAGGTGCCCTGGACGGCCTGGACGGAGCTCCCCGGGAGCTCCTGAAGACGCTCTTCAACCGCGCCTCGGGCGCAGGCGGCTGAACTCCCTTCCCGCACGGTTCCGGCGCGTCCGCCGCCCGCGTCACCCGGCATCCGCACCCGTCCGTTCGGAAATAGTCCAGTCTTACGTTTCATGTTCGTCTGATGCAAGGATCTAAACGGGATCCGCTCCGTACCGGCTTAACTTTCTGAGGCGGGACTGAAAGCTCAGTCCGAAGTTTCTTTCAGCATTGTCCAGGATTTTCCAGGCAATGTCCGCAGTTATTCCAAACGTTGTTCAATAATTTTTAAAGTGCGGTCCAAATATTTTTAAGTATATATTATATATTTTCCATGCACTGATTCAAAGTCAAACATGCTTCTCCTGTATATTCCAATGATTTTTCAAGCATTGTCTGAGCATAGTAGGAGCATAGCCAGAGCGTCTTCCATGCCTTTCCCTGCATGATTCAAAGATTGTCCAAGTAACTTGCAAACAGTGTTAAAGCAGTTTTTAAGCAGATTCCAAGCAGATTCCAAGCAGGTTCGAACTGTTTTCAAAATGCCTGAGGCCATGCGGAACGGGCCTTCCGAAAGGGAAAATATGCCTCACGTGTGTTTCATAGCCGGGGTGGTCACGGGGATCGTGCCCGACCCCGAAAAGGGTCCCGGCGGGATTGCCCGCGGACCCCTGGAGAGAGCCTCCGGCCCCAAGCTCCTGGTGTGCCTGGACGTCGTTTCCGGGGAAGTGGATCCTTCGGCACCCCGCCTCACGGTAAACGGTGAGGATACCGTCGAGTACCGTTCCCCTCCCCCCTACCACGTGATTTTCCGCGGGGAGTGGGCCGAATCCCTCTCCTGCGGGGAGCTGGGCGTGGGCGACATCTTGGGAGCCCTCTTCACCTACGTCCCGTGGGACCCCGTCACCCTGGCAGAGATGGCCCGCTCGAGCAGGGCGGCCGACATTCCGATACTGGGGGAGGGCGAGAGGCCGCAGATCTTTCTTAAGGCGGAAAACCGCCCGGCGTCCGCCTTAAGCGGGGGCGAGACGTCAGGCAGCTCCAATACGGTCGGCCGCCCCAGGTCTTCCGGCACTTCCCAGGCGTCCCGCATCCCCGAGACGTCCGGCGGCTCCAGGGCGTTGGGGTGCCCCAGGTCTTCCGGCACTTCCGAGGCGTCCCGCATCCCCGAGACGTCCGGCGGCTCCAGGGCGTTGGGGTGCCCCAGGTCTTCCGGCACTTCCGCGGCGTCCCGCATCCCCGAGACGTCCGGCGGCTCCGGGGTGTCCGGCCGCCGCGATGCCTTCGGCGGCTCGGGGGTGTGCGGCCGCCGCGATGC
>JAISEQ010000158.1 GCA_031264045.1 Deltaproteobacteria bacterium | reverse complement strand
ACCTAACGACCCCTCTTCCCGCCCGCCCACCCTCACATCGCCGCCGTCCGCCCCCTTCCCATCGCTTCCGTCCCCCCTCCTCCCACCGCCTCCGTCCGCCCTCGGCCTGCCCGCACACTCCACATCCCTCCGGACATCCCCCACCCCAGACGCATGAAGTCGCGCCACCCTACAGGACCTCTCCGCCAGTCCCACCTCCCGCCCCGCTTGGCCCCCCGACCGGCGGGGTTCGCGACAGACGCTTCATCTCAAATGCCAACAGTTCCTGCTAAGCGGACTCAGAAGGGCAGCAGGATGTGGTACAATGACACACATGATCCTCCCCTTCACCTTAAGGAGAGCCGCTCCATGGCCGAGAACACTCCAGAAGGCGCCGGGCCGGGAAGCCCGGCCACGGTCCATGACGGCGGTGTCCCGGACGGCGGACCAATGGACGGCTCCCTGACGGTCGCGGAACCGCCGGCACAGGGGCCAGGAGCAGGCGGCCCCTCGGTCGCGGACGCCCCGTCGGCACGGGGCGCGGAAGCGGGAGCTCCCACGGTCGCGGACTGCCCGGAAGGAAGGTGCCGGGCGGACGGCCGCGTAGAGGTCTATCCCCTGTTCCCCAGGGAGTTCCGGGGCATGAAGGCCAGGCCGCTCTCGAAGGCGGGCGGGCAGGCGGACCTGTTCGTCCTGGACACGCCCGGGGGGGAGAGGATCCTGAAACTTATGAGGGTCTCGTCCTCCGACCGTCCCGAGGTGGCGGCGAGGCTGGACGCAGTGGCGGACGGTCTGGACGGGGGTGCCGTCGTCACCTACGAGCGCGGGACGGATACCGACACCGGGAGGCTATACGAGATCCAGGAGTACCTGCCCCTTGGGGATCTGTCAGGAATCATGGCCAACGGCCCCATGAGCGAGAAGGACGTCATGGCAATCGCGGACTCGGTCTCCCGGACGCTGGCCCTTCTCCATTCCCGCGGCATAGTCCACAGGGACGTCAAGCCGGCGAACATACTCCTGAGATCCCTGGATCCCCTTGTCCCGGCGCTGTGCGACTTCGGGATTTCATCGGTCATGGCGGCCGGCATCTCCCTGAAGGAAACGGGGAAGGCCAGGACGCCGCTGTACTCCCCTCCCGAGTCCTATGCCAGGATAGCGGGGGAGGCCGGAGACTTCTGGAGCCTCGGGGCGGTCCTCCTGGAAGCCGCCCTGGGCAGCCACCCGCTCGCGGGCTTTTCGGAGAACATGGTCATGATGGAGATCGTGACCCGCGGCATGCCCGTCCCAGACGGGCTCCCGCCCTCGGTGGATAGGCTGGTCCGGGGGCTTCTCTCCCGCGATGACCGCTCGCGCTTCCGCCGGAAGGAGATTCGGGAGATCCTGGCCGGGAGGCACGTGGCTCTCCCGGAGGGGGCCCCGCAGATCGCCGGCGCGGCGGGGTCCGGGGGACGGGCGGCCCGGGGTACATCCCGGAAGACCGGAACTGCGAGCTTCTCCTGCGGCCCGCATCCGGACGGGAGCCCTCCACGCGAGATAGGTTCCGCCCCGTTCTTCTGCCTTGGGGAGGATTTCCGGGATCCGGAGGGGCTCGCCAGGCGCTTCAACCGCGATCCGGCCGGATGGGAGGCCGGCTCGGCGCTCGTCTCCCGCGGCTCCGTCCAGGCCTGGCTCCGGGACACCGGCAGGGAGAGGGAGGCCGGCTGGTGCGCCCGGGAGCTCCGGGGCACCCCCCACGAGATGCTGTTCGCGTTCGTGAGGATGTTCGCGCCCGACAGCCCCCCCGCCTTCCGGGGGACGGCGCTGACGCTCGCGAACCTGGAGACCCTGGCGGCTTCCGCGGACGACCCGCCGGAGGGGTGCCGCTCGGTCCTCGCCGCCGTGCTGGACGGGACCCTGAAAGAGTTCCCCCAGATATCCAAGGCCTTCGGGAAGCCGCTCGACGAGGCTTCTGAGCTGATCCTCTCCTCCGGGGGCGACTCCATGACCCCGGAGACCCTGGCCTGCGCCCTTGCGGCCCTGCAGGATCCCTCGCCCTTCATCTGGGGGATCTCGGGTCCTCCAAGGGGCCTCCGGGCGCTGGCGTTCGTCCTGAAGGCCGGCTGCCCGCTCCTGCTCCGGGACTGGTGGGAGCGGAACACCCCGCCCGGCACGGAGTTTCCGGAGGACCTCAGGAGCGGCCCGCTGGACAGCCCCGCCACATACAGGGAGGGGGCCGATGAGGCCATGAGGGGCGTGAGGGAAGGCCGCTACACCAGGAGGGCTGCCGTGAAGGGAATCTTCAAGAAGACGGCCAGGGGAGCTGTCCGCAGGCTGGCGGAGAGCTCGGCGGACGTGATGCCGGACGCCGTCGCCAGGGACATCGCCAGTGATCTCATAAGACTGGTACGTCACCTGAAGCCCTGAGGGGGAAGTGGCGGGCCTGGGCGGGGCCGACGAGACGGGCGTTCGGTTCCCCGCCGGGATCAGGTCCGGCCTGGGGCATTGTCCGGGACTCCGCATTCGATCCGTACAGCAAGGCATCTCGGAAATGGTGACCAGCTGCAGGTCCCCTGCCCTCCCCGCGCGATTCCCGATTCCGACCATCCCAAGTCCCAGCCTGAGGCTCCGATCCCGGCACTGGACACCTGGCTGCCTGGAACTGACAGGCAGGCTGGAGCGCGGCACCGCATCAATGCAACCGGGATCTCAGTATTCTCGGTATTGAGCCCCGTCTCGGCAGATCTCGCAATTACTGTTTTGATATGCCTGGACCAGTTCTATATGCAATGAGTTTGCATTAGGAATCGGAAGGGACATCGATAGCATCGAGATCAACGAAACGAACCGCCACCTCATCGCTTTTGCGGACGGCCATGGCCAGGCCTATCACTTTGTTTTGCGGCACCCTGTAGGGGGCAACATAGTTCTTTTCAATCATCTGGTTTTCGGCTCCGTCTAGACATTGAGCGAGCTCCTTGTCTTTAATGATCTTGTCATCTGTTTTATCGCCGGTAAAGCAGTATTTCAGCTCGATCACGACATAGGTATTGTCTTTAAGCAGTAAAGTGATGTCCGAACGTCCTTTTGACACAGGAACTTCGCTGATGACAGTAAACCCGGCGGCAAAGAAAGCGGCATGAAACAAGTTATGATACATTTTTTCTGTTTTGAGATCCGGATCTGGCGTGGCCTGTTCTTTGGTCGTTGGGTGCTGCATATACGATATTGTGCTAAGAAGATTAGTAAGCAACCGGATAACTTCATTGACATTCTTATCAAGCAGGGCAACAGGAAAATTCTTCGTAATGTCACTTAAATAATCATCTCTCAGTTTAAAAATATCCTTGAAGACGGAAGCTAGAGAAACATTTTGAATTTCCAAGTTGGGAGTCCTGAATGAAACAACTTTTTCCGAAATTACCTTTTGATTTTCAATTCTAGTTATTTTTGTAACGTTGTCGATCGTCAAATAGCCGCTGTGAAACATGATTGGGACTATTCCAATGCTTAAAACATCGGCTTTAGTGATTTCAGAGACTGGATAATCGTCAAGGCGTGGTTTAAGGAAGTTTTCCAGATTTTCCCTTATGAGGGCAATCAGGTGGGACGGTCGTCCTGAAGAAGGCCAATAAGAATCCAAATTTTTGAGAAGGAAAAAATTAAGTATCGAGTATGGGTTCAGTATGTGATCATTGCCAAGCCAGTTATAGCCATCGTACCATTCCATGATTATCGCCTTCAGTTCCTTAATGCCGGCGTTCTTTGGGAGGTCTCCGTTGGCTTTCAGACTCGTCAGAGTATCCTTGAATCTGGCTTTAAAATATTTGTTTAATTCTTTCGCTGTGAACCCACAGATACCGGAAAATTCTGGCATGAGAGAGATGTCAGTGAAATTATTTGGACCGGAATCCATTGAAGTCATGGCCAATCTGCTGATGCCGGTAACAAACGCAAAATGGACATATTTGAGGCTTGCTTTCAAGGACCTGTAAAAATTATGCAGAACAGTGCGATTAGCATAAGCAAGTTTCATATCCGATAAATGATCGGTCACCGGGGCATCGTATTCGTCAACCAGGATGACAGTTCCTACACCGTGTTTGAAATAAATGCCCTGAAGAAGGTCTCCCAGCATCTCCCCGTATCCATGCGAAGATAATGCGACTCCTTCCCGTTTAGCGTGCTTCTCCAGATCGTCCGTGATGGCGGTGATCAGCTCATCGTCCGTCGATGTTCTGGAGTATCCCATGTTGAAGTTCAGGACCGGATGCTTTTCGAAGCTGTAATTATGTTGAGAATCTATCCAAAGTCCATTGAAAAGCTTTCGGTCTCCTTGGAACAATTCATCGATGGTGCTCAGCAGGAGCGACTTGCCGAACCGTCTTGGCCGGGAAAGAAAGCAACATGTTGAAAGGTTAAGCATCTTGGAGATATATTCGGTCTTATCGACATAAAGACGGTTTTCCGCTCTGAGTTTCCGGAAAGACGGATCGCCAAGCGGGAAATGTTGAAGTGTCACGATCCCCTCCCCGGGTCGTCCGCCGTTCCGGACGATACATCACCGGCGTCACCGGCACCCCCGCCGACGACCGGCCGTGCATCGGCCCACGCGGTTCGGCCGAGCATGAACATCTTACCACATGACGAGCCGGCAGGGCAGTCCTGCTGGCCTATGACTGCCGGCGGAGGGTGGTTATTTTCTGGCGGGAAGACTTTCCAGCAGAGACGCCTCCCGGCACCGCGCTGGGGATCCGAAGCGTCCGCCCGGGGCAGAACCAGCGGGCTCGTCCCAGTCCCGGCTGCGGGTCCGTCCGACTGCCGCGCCCGAAGTCACTGGACGGCGGGGCCCCCACAGGTTAAGGCCGAGCCGATCCGGCCGACCGCCTCCGTCAGCCCGATGAAGGTCCAGGTCGCTTCCGGAGAGAAGTGCCCCGGAGCCTTGCGGTAAAAAACTTTGGGACCTCTTCACGGGGAGAACCGGCCGGCTCGCCCGACCAGAGCTCCCCGGTATTCCGAGCAAGCTCCTCCTGAGCCCGGGACATGAACGGAGACGGGATATCGAACAGATTCAGCAAATCTCCCATGCAGTTTGAATATCGTTCAAGATGTTCGAGGACTCGTCCGGTTGTGACGTCCAGCTGCGAGCGGACCTGCCGGCATTCGGCATATCCCCTCTTGCGGCGGAAAGGGATCTCCGTGACGGTGACCGGGGCCGCCTTCACCATGCTCCGATCCTCTTCGGTGCGCTTACTGCCCGAGCGGTTTAACTGTCCCGTTCAGGGGCCCGGAAACGCTGATTCCGGCCCCGGACGGCGATGCGCCCCGATGCCGGCCCAGGCCGCCGCCCCTCCCCGAAAGCGCTCCCTATCGGTGCCGCAACTGGCTGAGACATCTCCCGAGTCACTCGGGATCTTACGTGATTTTCCGGGACTCCATTCCAGAGACGGGCGGCCTCCTCCGTGGCTCATGATCCACTACCGCAAGTTCCGCTGGCACCGGCAGGGTCCCTTGCACGACCAGCTCAGGAGCTCGGGCCTTTGCGGCTCCAAACTGCGACCGGGACCGGGTTCGGCATCTCCGGGGCAGGTTTCGGCACCTTCGGTGACGGGGACTGCATCTCCGGGGCCGGAAGTCCGGGCATCGGCCGGGTCCGTGTTGCCGGGAAGGCTCCAACGGCCAGGTTAACGATCATAAGCCGGACCACGGGTTCAGGAAACGGGCTCAAGGAGGCAGGTTTGGAGAACGAGTTCGGGGTGACCAGGCACATGGCGGGGCCAACCTCCGCGGGCGCCTCCCCGGACGGCCTGCTCCGCCTGCCGCCCTTGGATGCTGGAGGGCGGGACCCCGGATCGGGAAATGCCTCCTTCCCGGAACGCCTGCCGAAACCGGGGATACCGACCCCGGCCGTAAATGTTCCCGCACGCCTCACCGTAAACCTGCGGTCGCTTCCGAGCTTTCCCCGCCGCCCTTTCAAACCTGCCCTGTTCTATGTTAGATTGGACTGTCACGAAACCCTCCGCCCCCGGCCCAGGCCCGGGGATCCCAGGGCTCCCGGCTTCTGGTTCCGTAAGCCGGGAGGCCCCGATAACGCGGCGGCGGCAACCCCGCGGGGCCGCACCCAGGCGGCGTGCCGCAGAACCTCCAGGAGGCAAAATGCGCAGACTCCCAGTCTATCTTCTTCTCGACACGTCAGGGTCCATGTCCGGAGAGCCCATAGAAGCGGTGAAAAACGGGGTTAAAATTCTGCATTCGGCATTGCGCAAAGAGCCTGCGGCCATGGAGGTGGCCTATATATCCGTGTTGACCTTCGACAGCGATGCCCGCCAGGTCGTGCCCCTCACGGAAGTCGCGAGCTTCACTCCCCCGGTCATCGGCGCTTCCGGCGGCACCTCCATGGGAGCGGCGCTGAAGCTCGTGACCGAGTGCGCCAACCGCGAGGTCGTCAAGAACACGCCCCAAGCCAAGGGCGACTGGAAGCCGCTAGTCTTCATCATGACAGACGGCTCCCCCACCGACGACGTCCAGCGCGAGCTCCCCGCCTTCCGGAGCTACAAGTGGGGCACGGTAGTGGCGTGCGCCGCCGGGACCAGCGCGGACACCAACGTTCTGCGGGACATAGCTAAGGAGAACATCCTGTACCTGGACGTGACCGACGGCAAGGCCATAGCGTCCTTCTTCAAGTGGGTCAGCTCCTCCATAGCCGTCTCCTCCAAGAAGGCCGACGCCGGCTCCCTGAAGGTCGGCTCCATAGACGAGCTCCCCCCGCCGCCCCCCGAGATCACCCTGATGAAGTTCTAGCCGCGGAAATTCCGGCCGCCCTTCCCGGCCGGATCCCGCAGCCGGCCGCGCGTCGGCCCGCCCGGCTCCCAACCAGCGCGCCCGGAAGCTCCCCTGGCCGCGGGCAACGGCTGGCGGAGGCGCTTCCCCCGCAGCCGGGCCGTCCGGCAGGGAACCGGGGCCCGCCTCGCGGTCTCTCGCGCACCTCGGCCCCGCGCTCCGGGAAGGGGGATCACGGCTCCCGACGGCCCTCGGGCGCGGGCGTCCCCCGGCCGCCGTCCCGGACGGGGCGGGATCTTCATGCGGACGAACCGGACTGTCCGGACAGACCCCCCATCCAGGCGGCCCCGTCCCGTCCGGGCCCGCTCCCCGCCGGGCATCCCCCGGCCGGGCGACTCACCCCGCCGGTTTCCCGGTCGGACCCGCAGGGTCCCGCCCGGGTCTCATGGCCCGGACAGGAGGACGAGGACACCCCAACAAGATGCGAAAGCTTCCCATCTACATACTCGTGGACACCAGCGGATCCATGAGGGGCGAGCCCATCACGGCCGTGAAGGTCGGGCTGAAGGCGCTTTTCAAGGCTCTGAAGAAGGATCCCTACGCCCTTGAGACGGCGCACGTCGCCATTCTGACGTTCGATCGCGAGGCACGGGTCCTCATGCCCATGACCGAGGTGGACAAGGCCGAACTCCCGGAGATGCCGGAACTCCAGAGCTCCCCCACCAACCTGGGCGAAGCCCTGGAGCTCATGCTCGCCCGCTACGACCAGGAGGTCACGAGGTCCTCCCCGACGGTCAAGGGGGACTGGATCCCCATGGCGGTGGTCATGACGGACGGGGCGCCATCGGACACACTGCTCTTCAAGACCATGTGCGAGAAGATCAGGAGCTACAACTTCTCCAGGATAATAGGCTGCGCCGCCGGCCCCAAGGCCCGCATGGAACCCCTGAAGGAGTTCTGCACGGACGTCGTCCTCCTGGAGACGATGGACTCCAACTCATTCTCCAAGTTCTGGCAGTGGGTCTCTCAGGCGTTCACCAGGCACAGCCAGAGCGGGAGCATCGTGAGGGAAAACCTGCCTCCTCCCCCGGAGGAGCTGAAGATCATCTTCTGACGACGGCACCCCCGGGCACCGCTCCCCCGGCCCGGACTGGGCCTTCGGAGCCGCGGACAGGGGGTGGGGGCAGACCGGAAGGGCGGCGGCCGGTGCCGGGAGCCGGCCCGGCGCCGGAGCGCACGTGAAAGGAGGGCCGAGGCAGCTGCCGATGGACGCCAGGAAACTCCCCATCTATATCCTGATCGACACTTCGGGTTCCATGCGCGGCACTCCCATAGAGGCTGTCAAGGCAGGCCTGAAAGCCCTCCTGGACTCGCTCAGAAAGGACGCCCACGCCATCGGGAACGCCCATCTGTCCATAATCTCGTTCGACCGCTCCGCCAAGGTCCTGATGCCCATGACCCCGGTGGCGAGCGCCTGGCTTCCCGAAATACCCGAGCTCGAGAGCTCCCCCACAAACCTGGGCGAGGCGCTGGAGCTCATGTGCTCCCGCTACTCGGTCGAGGTGAGGAGGCACGGAGCCGACGGCGAGGGTGACCGGCTGCCCGTGGCCCTGGTCATGACGGACGGGGCGCCCTCGGACACGCTCCTCTTCAGCGGCATGTGCAGGGCCGTGAAGGGCTACCCGTTCGCGCGGATAATCGGCTGCGCGGCGGGCCCGAAGGCCAAGCAGGAGCCCCTGAGGCGTTTCTGCACGGACGTGGTCACCCTGGAGGCCATGGACTCCGGCTCCTTTTCCAAATTCTGGGAGTGGGCCTCCCTGGCCTTCGCCGGCCAGGGCCGGGGCGGGGACATCGTGACGGAAGGCCTGCCGCCCCCGCCTCCCGAGATAAAGCTCATCTTCTGACCGGTCACAGGCCAGCCCCCTCCTCCGGCAGGACCGGGAGCCCTCCGGGCGGCACCGCCAACGGCGGGCCGCGGCGCCGCCTGCCCCCGTACCCGTACCGATCCCCAACGCCCGCGACAGCCTGCGGGGGACACGAGAGCGTCTGCCGATGGAAGCCGAGACGGACACATCAGACGGCGGGACTTTCAGGATATCCCGGGACGGACAAGCGGCGGCGGGCGGCGTCGCCCGGCTCCCGGATCCTGCCCGGTACAGGACGGAGGCTTCCGTACCGGTCGCTCCCGTGTTCACGGTCCCGGATGCTGCCGCCGGTAAAGGCGCCGGCCCACCGGGCCTTCGTGCTGGCCGGGGACCCCTTCCCGGACACGCCGCTCCCCGCTACCACGCGCGGGAAGACACGCGGCCGGGGATTTGCGCGGACAGCGGGCCCCGCCTCAGGGCCCGACGCCCCGGAGACGCTT
>JAISEQ010000122.1 GCA_031264045.1 Deltaproteobacteria bacterium | reverse complement strand
ATCCCGGCTGGCGTCCCCCCGCCCCGCCGCCGGGGCTCGGGCGTCCTCGCGCCCGTCCCCCTTCCGCCGACCGGACATCCCCCGGCCCGTTCCGGGCGGGGGCCCGGTCATGTCCAGGCCCGCTCCATCCTCGTCACGGCGGCCTTCCGGGCCTGCCTGCACGAGCTCCCGGGACGGGCCGCCCTACTCCAGTCTCATCGCGCGTCCGTGGCGGACACGGGCGCGGGGCAGGCGTCCCCCCGGACACCCCGGTGCCGGGACCGGCGCCGCCCGCTTTCGGCTTACGCGGCAGGCGCGCCTCCCCCCCGATCCGTTCTGACCCGGATCCCCGCGGCAGGCGCCCGGCCGGCCCCGCGCCCATTCCCACCGGCGCGCGGGGCGCCTTAACGCATTACAGAGCGCCCCCGGACCGGGGGCCACACGGGAGGTAAAGGTGACCAGGAACTCTTTCATCAAGGGCTCGGGCCCTCAGGTCGGCGTCAAGGGCGCCTTCGATTTCGGGGATCTGGACGAGACGATATCGTCCAGCCTGTCGGAGCCGGACAGGCTGGAGGAGGTCATATCGTCCATTTACGATGACATCGACATGCAGGCCCTGGAGGACCCAGACCTCATCGAGGCGGACAAGGGATTCCAGGGCGCCAAGACCGGCGAGCGGGACATCGACCGCTTGAACGACCAGGCCCACGCCCACTCCAAGGTTACCGACCCGGTGAAGATGTACCTGAAGGAGATGGGCCACGCGAGCCTCCTCACCAAGGAGGACGAGGTGGAGCTGGCCAAGGCCATCGAGAAGGGGGAGCGGGACATCATCAAGGAGATCATGAAGACCTCCGTGGCGCTGGACGCCATCCGCGAGATCTACAACGGCCTCCAGGCCGGCGAGATCCGCCTCCGCGACATCGTGAAGGACGTGACCGACGACGAGGAGGGGGGCTCCGATCAGGGCGCCCGGACCGAAACCGTCATGAAGACCATCTCCAAGATCCTCGCGAGGGCCCGCAAGCACGCCGACTACATGAAGACAGTGGAGAGGGAGGACGGCAGGACCCCCGACACCAAGCGCCAGAGGCAGATAAACAAGACCAAGGCCAACCACATGGACGCCATCGAGAAGGACTTCATCTCCCTGAAGCTCGAGAAGCGCCAGTTCGACATGATGGTGGTCCGCCTCCGCGAGTGGGAGAGGGACTACGTGAAGTCCCGCGAGACGGTGGCCGCGCTCGAGCGCGACGCCAAGATCTCCGTAAACGATCTGAGGGCCCTCTTCCCCGATGACCCCGCCGAGCTCACGCGGGCCATGAAGACCCGCCGGGGCAGGATCGTCCGGCTGCTGCCGGGCATCGAGCACCGCGTCTCCGAGGCCAAGGAGGCCCAGGGCCGCATGAACGCGCTCGCGGCAGAGTGGAACATGAGCTACGAGGCGCTCTCCAGGATCATCCAGGACGTGGCGCGGGCCGAGCGGAGCGCCGCGGGGGCCAAGACCAGGCTCATCGAGGCGAACCTGAGGCTGGTGGTCTCCATCGCCAAGAAGTACACCAACCGCGGCCTCCAGTTCCTGGACCTCATCCAGGAGGGCAACATCGGGCTCATGCGGGCGGTGGACAAGTTCGACCACAACCGCGGCTTCAAGTTCTCCACCTACGCAACGTGGTGGATCCGCCAGGCCATCACCAGGGCAATCGCCGACCAGGCGCGGACGATCCGCATCCCGGTCCACATGATCGAGACCATCAACAAGCTGGTCCGGGTCTCCCGCTCGCTCGTCCAGAACCTCGGCCGCGAGGCCACCCCCGAGGAGATCGCGAAGGCCATGGACCTCCCCGTGGAGAAGGTCCGCAAGGTCATGAAGATAGCCAAGGAGCCAATCAGCCTGGAGACCCCCATCGGCGACGACGGGGACTCCTACCTGGGGGACTTCGTGGAGGACCAGAACAACGTCTCCGCCTCCGAGGCCGTGATCAAGCTGAACCTCTCCGAGCAGGCCCAGAAGGTGCTCTCGACCCTGACCGCCCGCGAGGCCAAGGTCCTGTGCATGCGCTTCGGCATCGGCGAGAAGACCGACCACACCCTGGAGGAGGTCGGCCAGGAGTTCTCCGTCACCCGCGAGCGCATCCGCCAGATCGAGAGCAAGGCCATCAGGAAGCTGAAGCACCCCTCCAGGAGCAGGCACCTGAAGCCCTTCTACGACAACTAGATCCCCGAACGCCGGCTCCCCTCCGGGCCCCTTGCCTCACGCCTCACCGGCCCCGCCCCCCCGTCCCGGGCCGCCGGGGGAGGGGGGGGAGCCGCGGTGACGGACTGGCGGGGGGGACCCGCCGGGGTCAAGCCGGCTGGGCGGGCGGACCGGACGAAGGCCCGGCGAGACGGCGGGTTTCCCTTCAAATTCGGGCCCCGCTCGACTTAACGCGCAAGGGCGTGCCGAAAGGTCCGCCCTTGCCGCATTTCCGGGGTCCGGGACTTCCGGACGGGACGGCCGCCGCTGCCCCGCGCGCGGCGTCCCCCTGTTCTCCGCCCCGCGGCTTCGGCCGGGAGGGAACGGCCACCCGTCTCCCGGGGCGGAGGAGGCTCTCCGGTCCCCGCCGCCGAGGAGGCGGCCTACCGCCCTCCCGGCTTCCCCACGTCAGGATCCGGCTCCTCCGGCGTCCTGCCCGGCCGTTCCCGCCGGCGGGCTGCCGTCCCAGGGAGGCTCCGGCCTGCGGGAAGGGGGGAAACCGGCTGAACCGGAAAGTTCCCCGGCGCCCCGGCAAGCGGTCCCCGAAAGGGCGGCGGGAAGGGGTTCCCGAACCATAAACGGCCCCGTCGTCCTGAAAGGCGTGCACGGCGGGCCGTCTCCCGGATCTGCCGGAGGTGAACGCGCCGGGCACGGAGGCGGTACGGACTGCGGACGGGCTTGCAGGGTCAGGGTTTTCGGTTCATGCTTAAGGAAATCCGCATGCGGCGTCTGCCTGCGGAAAAAAAACTGACGGGGAAACAATGCCTATCGGAGAAGAAGTCTTATGATCATGAAGCGCACGTCTGTAGATTCTTCAAACTTGGCAGCTGTCGGCTACGACAGCGAATCGAACGAGCTGGAAATAACGTTTCGTGACGGTCGTGTCTATATGTATGAAGAGGTGCCGGAAGAAATTGCCGGAGAACTTTTACGTGCTCCGTCGAAGGGACGGTATTTCACTTTCGAAATCAGAGATGGCGGTTACCAATGCTTCAGATTTAAATAGCAGTATCGCAATCGCGCAAATCGGAACGCCTCCGGGCAGGGGGCCGGCGGGTCCGGCGGACCTGAAACCCGGGGCCGGCGGTCGCGCGGGACGGGCGTCCGAATCGGCCGCGCATGGCGGCGGGGCCGGTGCAGGGGTATCCCGGAGTCCCGCGCGTGACCTCCGGACATTACCCCCCGACATCCCCCATGGATTCGGGGACCCCCCCGGACGGTGAACCGGGAGCGCGGGGAAAGGCGTCACGGCTTCCTGGCGCGAATCGGGCCTGAGCCCTCCGCGGGCGGTCCCGGACGCCTGCTTAATCTCCTTCGGGCGAGCGGGACTCGGGACAGGCCCCCCGTACCGGGCCCGTTCCGGCGTCCGGAACGGCCGGCACCGCCCGGGCGGGACTGCCCGTTCTCCAGGACGGTCCCCCTTCCGGTGAACCGCGCACGGCCGTCCTTGCGGGCCTTGCCGGAAGTGTCCGGACATGCGCCTCCACGAGTTCCCTTAAGACCGCGACTTCCCTGAAGACTCCGGGCCGTCCGCCGGCGAGGGCTTCCGGCTTCCTTTCGGACGCTTCGCGTGCCGCAGTCCGGCTTCGGACGGCCTGCGGAGTCCGTTCTCACGGGTGCCGGCCTCCCCCCCCGGCAGTGTGATTGGCGTATAAATATATGATTATATTTATAAATATGCGTAATTATGCATCAGATTGCGAGGTTTTTCGGGGAAGGCTGGGGAGGCGTGAAAAAAAGCACCCGCGGGGCCGCAATTCGTTGGAAAACATGTCCCCCGACGTGTTATGCTTCCAAAGATATTCTGCCGCGCGAGAATAGGGCACGAACGGCCAAAGGCCGTCGGCGGGGTATCCCCGGGGGGGCGTGAGTCCCCGCGGCATCTTAAGCTTGGGGACAACATGGAAAACAGTTCTAACAACAACGACACCGACTTCAACGCCCCCGGCGCCCCCGGCGCCGGAAACGACCAGCCCGGCGCGGCTCCGGAGGCCGCCGCGCCCCCCGCTGACGAGCCCGGCCCCCAGTCTTCCGAAGACCCCGGCTCCGGAGGGGACGGGAAGACCCCTGAAGGGGACGCCGCGGCCGCACTCCCCGAAGAGGAAGAGGCGTCCCGGGAGGACGCCGCGGCCGCCTTCTCCGAAGACGATGCCGGGTCCGCCCTCTCCGAAGAGGACCAGGAGTCGATGAGCCGGCTCTACGAGGAGAGCTTCAGGAGCCTCACCGAGGGCGAGGTGCTTTCGGGGACGGTGGTCCAGATCGGCAAGGAGCACGTCATGGTGGACGTCGGCTCCAAGTCCGAGGGACGAATCCACCTCAGGGAGTTCCTGGACGAGAACGGCGTGCCGATGGTCCGCATCGGCGACAGCGTGGAGGCCCTCCTGGTCAAGCGCGGCGAAGACGACGGCGACATGATCCTCTCGAAGGACAAGGCCGCGCGCCAGAAGCTCTGGGACGATCTCACCCGCATCCACGCGGAGGGCGGGGAGATAGAGGGCGTCGTGACCGGCAAGGTCAAGGGCGGGCTGAACGTGGACATAAACGGCATCCAGGCCTTCCTGCCCGGCTCCCAGCTGGACATCAAGCAGGTCAAGTCCATGGAGCCGTACATCGGAAAGCCCTTCCGCTTCATCATCATCAAGATGAACCGCCGCCGCTCCAACGTGGTGCTTTCCCGCCGGGCGGTGCAGCAGAAGGAGATCGAGGAGAAGCGCGCCAACACCCTGGCCACCCTGGAGGAGGGCGCCGTGGTGGAGGGAGTCGTCAAGAACCTCACCAACTACGGGGCCTTCGTGGACCTGGGCGGCCTAGACGGGCTTCTCCACGTGACGGACGTCACCTGGGGCCGCATCGGGCGCCTGGAGGACCACCTGAAGGTCGGCGACAAGATCAAGGTGAAGGTCCTCTCCTTCGACCGCAACAAGGTCAAGGTCTCCCTGGGCATCAAGCAGCTCTTCGACGACCCCTGGACCACCGCGGTCAAGACCCTCCAGGTCGGCCAGAAGGTGCAGGGCAAGGTCGTCTCGCTCACCGAGTACGGGGCCTTCGTGGAGATCTGCCCCGGCGTCGAGGGGCTCATCCATATCTCCGAGATGAGCTGGACCCGCAAGGTCCGGAACCCCGCGGCGGTCCTGAAAGTGGACGACATAGTCGAGTGCGTCATCCAGAGCATCAACAACGAGGGCAAGCGCATCTCGCTCTCGATGAAGCAGGTCGAGCCCAACCCCTGGACCACCGTGGCCGAGCGCTACCCCATCGGCACCATCATCGAGGGCAAGATCAAGAGCATCACCGACTTCGGCGTCTTCATCGGCATAGACGAGGGCATCGACGGGCTGGTGCACATCTCCGACATCTCCTGGAACCGCCGGAACCGCCACCCCTCCGAGATCTACAAGAAGGGCGATTCGGTCCGCGCGCTCATCCTCGCCATCGACACCGAGCAGGAGCGCTTCTCCCTGGGCGTGAAGCAGCTGGAGGACGACCCCTGGCAGGCGGCGGAGATGAACTACGCCGTGGGCTCGACGGTCACCGGCAAGGTCTCGAGCATCACCGAGTTCGGGGTCTTCATCGAGATCCAGGACGGCATAGACGGCCTTCTCCACTCCTCCCAGGCCAACCTCCCCAAGGGCAAGCCGCTCTCCGAGGCGTTCCACATGGGCGACGAGGTGTCCGCGAGGGTCAACTACATCTCCCCCCAGGAGCACAAGATAGGCCTGACCCTGCGCCCCGCGGGCGAGGAGGGCCCGGACGGCGCCAGGCAGTACGGCGACTCCTCCGGCGAAAGGGACCGCGACGGCGGACGGGACCGCGACAGAGGACGCGGCAGGGACCGCGACCGCGGCGGAGAGTACACCACCAAGGACACCGGCGGCGGCGGCTCCTTCGGGAGCGGTGCCTTCGGCGATCTCGACAAGCTCCTGGCCCGGAAGAAGCAGGACTCCCCCTCCGACGAGGAGTCCTAGCCTCACGATGGAGGAAGGCCCAGACATGGAAAAGCCCGGCGAGCCCGGAACTTCGGGCGAGTCAGGAACTCCGGAGACCCCTGAGACGGCGGGCGCGCCCGGTTCGCCGGGTGCGCCCGCCCATCCCGCCCATCCCGCAGAGCCTCCGGAAGCGGCAGACATCAGTCCCCGCGCGGAAACCGGCGCCCAGGAGCCCCCCCATCCGGGAGAGCCCCTGGGCTCGGGCGGGCCGCCCGTCCAGGGCGAGCCCGCGTATCCCGGAGAACCTCTGGGCTACGGAGCTCCTCCGACCGTCCCGCAGCCGCGGGGCCGGGACCTCCTGGGGGACATGGACTTCGGGCCCGGCGCCCCGCCGCCGGACCGTCCGGGTTTCCCTGACGCTCCCGAGGGGCAGGATCCGTCGGATCCGTCAGCTTCTCCGGCTCAGGTCCCCCATTCGACTCCTGGACCGGATACCGCCTACCATGCAGATGGCCGGGGCGATCCCTACGGAGCCGGCGGCCGGGGCGATCCCTACG
>JAISEQ010000113.1 GCA_031264045.1 Deltaproteobacteria bacterium | reverse complement strand
ATGCCCGCAACCCCGCCCCGCCTCACTTCCTCAGACGCTGCCGGTCGAACAACCGCTGCCGCCTTCCCCCCCATCCACGCGGCCGGAGCCGACCGCACGTCCGCAGACGCTGCCGGTCGTACAACCGCAGGGACCTTCCCCACCACAACCGCACCCATGCTCGCCTGTACAACCGCAGGAGACCCCCGCCGCGCTTCCGCAGACGCTGATGGCCGTATAACCCCAGCCGCCTCCCCCCCCGTACACTCGGTCGCAGGAGACCGCGCTTCCACAGACGCTGCCGGTCGTACAACCGCAGTCGCCTTCTCCGTTACAAGCGCATCCATGCTCGCCAGTACAACCGCAGGAGACCCAGACCGCGCTTCCGCAGAAGCTGATGGCCGTACAACCGCAACCGCCTTCACCGGCAGACCCTTGGCCGCTTCCGCCAGCGCTTCCGCAGACACCGCAGACCGTACAACCGCAATCATGCCCGCCCGTACAACCGCAAGCGAGCCCGGAAGCGTTCCGGGATACGCTTCCGCCCCCGCAGCGGCGGAGAGATGCCGCAGCGGGTCTTCATGGGGGCAGTACCTGGGAAGCGGCGGCGGGGGGAACCCCTTCATAATCCTGGCGCTGGCCGTTGCCGTATCCCTTTCGCTCCTGACGCCGCTCCTGTGGGCCCAGGGCGACCACTCGTCCCACGGGGCCGCGACGTCCGGAGGAGCTCCGGGAACCCCGGCTGCCGGAGCCGCCGATCCAGCCGCCGCTCCCGCGGCGGGGACTGACGCCGGAGGCCGCCTGGAGCAGGACGGACGGAAGGTGCTGTACTGGTACGACCCCATGTACCCGGGCACCCGCTTCGACAGGCCCGGGAAGTCTCCCTTCATGGACATGGATCTGGTGCCCAGGTTTGCCGAAGACTCCGGAGGGGGGGGGATAACGATAGATCCGGTGCAGCTCCAGAACCTGGGGGTGAGGACCGAGAAGGCCGTTACGGGCAGGCTCGCGTTCTCCAGGGACTTCCCCGCGGACGTGAACTTCAACAGCTACATGACGGCCAGGATCCAGCCCCGCGCCGGGGGCTTCGTGTCGGGGACGGCCCAGCTGGCCGTGGGCGACAGGGTTTCGGAGGGCGATCTGATAGCGTCTGTCACCGTGCCGGACTGGGCTTCGGACCAGAGCGAGTACCTGCTCCTGAAGGCCCAGGGCGCTGGCAGGGCTATAGTCCGGGGCGTCCGGGAGAAGATGAGGCTCTCGGGGATGCCGGACGAGATGCTCCGGGCCGTGGACAGGACCGGCAAGGTCCAGACCGAGCTCGAGGTGAGGAGCCCCGTCGACGGGGTGGTGACCGAGCTGGACGTCTACCGGGGCATGAACGCGGAGAAGAACATGACGCTCGCCGTAGTGCAGGGGACGGATCCGGTATGGGTGACGGCCTGGGTGCCGGAACGGGATCTGCACCTGGCCGGCGGCAGATCCAGGCTCACTCTGGGCGCCTATCCCGACAGGGCCTTCGAGATACTCGAGCTGACGGTCCTCCCCAAGGCGGACCCGGCCACCAGGACAGTACCCGTGAGGCTGGCCGTCTCCAACCCCGAGGGACTGCTCATCCCCGGCATGACCGCCAGGCTGAGGCTCAGGGCGACGGTCCAGGAGGCCGTGCTCATACCGACCCAGAGCCTCATTGATCTGGGGGGGGACGACAAGAGGGTGGTCACCCGCACCCCGGACGGGAGCTTCCTTCCCAGAAGGGTCACCGTGGGCAGGAGCTCCAGGGACCGCACCCAGGTGCTGTCGGGGCTGGAGCCCGGGGAGGAGGTGGTGACCGTGGGACTTTTCCTCATCGACTCCGAGGCCAACCTCCGGGGCGCCCTGGAGAGGCTCAAAGGCGGAAACCGGGACGACGGTTCAGCGGACGATGCCGGCGCGCCGGATTTCCCCGATCCTTCCGGAGAAGCGTCCGGCATCTCGGACGCGTCGGGGGCGGCCCGCGCCGCGGACCCCGGAACCTCTTCCGGGGATCCCGCAATCTCTCCGGACGGCTCCGCCTACGGGAGTCCGGCCGCCGCAGGGGAGACCGATCCTCAGGGGTGACCCTTCAGGCATATCCCGCGAAGCCTGCATGGAGTCCGATCCCGGAGGCGCTTCAGGCGCGTCCTAGGAGCCCCGCCCCGGACCTCCAGATCTCCCGGCATCCCGGTCTCCGGTCATCCCGGCCCGATGTCCTCCGCGCGTCCGGCCCGACGGCACCGGGGGCAGTCCCGGCATCCCGGCCCGATGTCCTCCGCGCACCCGGCCCGACGGCACCGGGCAGTCCCGGCATCCCGGCTCCGTCCTCCGACCTCATGATCACTTTGCCGGAAGCCGCTCGCCACCAGGGCGTTAACCCTCGTAATCTACCTTCTGTCCAGGGCAGCAAAGAGTAACTGTCCAGGGCTGCAAAGAGTAACTGTCCAGGGCTGCAAGGCGTACTGTCCAGGGCTGCAAGGCGTACTGTCCAGGGCTGCAAGGCGTAACATGTGCCAATCAGATCCCCATTGCTCAACTCATATTATCCCTGCAACGCTTATCCTGCAATGTCGGAACCTGTTCAGACGATGAATGGACACATCTTGATATTCCAGCAATTATCACCGGAAACAGTTTCCGACATGATATTCAACCTAATCACCTGATCGACAAACTGTCCATCTCTCATGATTATAAACACGGATATCCATCAAATAACGCTTTGACCATTATGACCTTATCTTTACGGACATACATTATTTTTTTCTCAATCGTTACGAGTTTCAGCGCCCTGAACTTAACCGGACAGTTCGTCTCATATCCGGTATTTTACATACCATAACCGCATCTTTTCCCGCATTTTACATGCCATAGCCTCATCTTTCAAAATATCCTTCCACCCGCGACAGCCTCATTCCGTCCCTTCCTTCCGCCGGGGAAATCCCCGGCAGCGGAGCCATCCATGACCGCCCACCTCATCCGCCTCTGCGTAGCCCACCGCGGACTCGTACTCTTCGCGTCGGCGATTCTGGCCGTATTCGGGATCTGGACGCTACGGAACACCCCGGTGGACGCGCTCCCGGATCTTTCGGACGTCCAGGTGATAATACGCACGCCCTACCCCGGCCAGGCCCCCAGGCTCGTGGAGGACAGGATAACCTACCCCCTCTCCAGAGCGATGCTGACGGTCCCGAGGACCAAGGCGGTGAGGGGGTTCTCGGCGTTCGGGGACAGCTTCGTGTACATCATCTTCGAGGACGGGACCGATCTCTACTGGGCGAGATCCAGGGTCCTGGAGAACCTGAGCCGCGCTTCGGCCGAGCTCCCCGAAGGGGTGGTCCCGTCCCTGGGCCCGGACGCGACCGGGGTCGGGTGGATTCTGGAGTACGCGCTCATCGACCGGACGGGGGGTCAGGATCTGGCCGATCTGAGGGCCATCCAGGACTGGATGATCCGCTTCGAGCTCTCCGGGGTCCCGGGGGTGTCCGAAGTCGCCTCCGTGGGAGGGGTGGTGAAGGAGTACCAGATAGTCCCCGACCCTGCCCTGCTGAGCCGCTACGGGGTGATGCTGGAAGATCTGATGGAAAGGGTCAAGGCCTCCAACAGCGAGGCCGGGGGCTCGGTCATGGAGCAGGCCGGGGCCGAGTACATGATAAGGGCCACGGGGTACCTGGAGAGCCTGGAGGACTTCAGGCGGATAGTGGTCAAGACCGCGCCCGGCGGGGTGCCGGTATTCCTGGGCGACGTGGCGAGAATAGACGTGGGCCCGGAGATGCGCCGGGGCATCGCCGAATTCAACGGCGAGGGGGAGGTGGCCGGCGGCATCGTCCTGATGCGCCAGGGCGAGAACGCCAGGCGGGTCATCGGGGCGGTGAGGGAGCGTCTGGACGAGATAAGGAAGTCGCTCCCCGCCGGGGTGGAGATAGTGACCGTCTACGACCGGGCGACGCTCATAGACAGCGCGATCGATCACCTGAAGGGCAAGCTCACGGAAGAGTTCATAGTGGTGGCGCTCACCTGCGTCCTCTTTCTCCTCCATTTCAGGTCGTCCCTCGTGGCCATCGTGACCCTGCCCCTGGGGCTCCTCATATCGTTCATCGTCATGTACTGCCAGGGGGTGTCCGCCAACATCATGTCCCTGGGAGGTCTGGCCATAGCCATCGGGACGATGGTGGACGCCTCCATAGTCATGGTCGAGAACGCGGCCAAGAAGATGGAGAAGTACCGCCGGGAGCACCCCGGCGAGGCCTTCGACCCCGCGGTCCACTGGAGGCTGGTCACCGAGGCCTCGGTGGAGGTGGGTCCCGCCATCTTCGTGAGCCTGCTCGTCATAACCATGAGCTTCATCCCGGTCTTCTCGCTCCAGGGGCAGGAGGGGAGGCTCTTCAGCCCCCTGGCCTTCACCAAGACCTACGCCATGGCGGGGGCGGCGTTCCTCTCGGTGACGCTCGTGCCGGTGCTCATGGGCTACATGGTGCGGGGGCGCGTTCCCCGGGAAGACCAGAACCCCGTGAACCGCTTTCTCATCAGGCTCTACCATCCCATACTGAACGTCGCGCTGAAGAACCCCTGGGCGACCCTGGCCGCCGCGGTCCTGGTCGCCCTCGGATCGCTCTACCCCTACGCCAGGCTGGGAGGCGAGTTCCTGCCCCGGATAGACGAGGGGGATCTCCTTTACATGCCCTCGACCCTGCCGGGCCTCTCCACGGCCGAGGCGGCGCGGACCCTGCAGATCACCTCGCGGCTCATCAAGTCCGTCCCCGAGGTGGACACGGTTTTCGGGAAGGCCGGAAGGGCCGAGACGGCCACGGACCCCGCCCCCCTCGAGATGATAGAGACGGCCGTCCACCTGAAGCCCCGGGACGAGTGGCGGCCCGGCATGACCGGGGAGAGGATCGTGGAGGAGCTGGACAGGGCCGTGAGGCTCCCGGGGCTCGCCAACCTCTGGGTGCCCCCCATCCGGAACCGCATAGACATGATATCCACCGGGGTCAAGAGCCCGGTGGGGGTGAAGATCTCCGGTTCCAGGCCCGAGGAAATAGACCGCGCGGCGTTCGCCGTCCAGGAGGCGGCCAAGAGGGTGAGGGGGGTCACGAGCGCCCTGGCCGAGACCCAGGGCCAGGGGCGCTACGTGGAGGTGCGCCTGGATCGGGAGAAGGCCGCCCGCTACGGGCTGACCGTAAAGGCGGCCCAGCTCTTCGTGGAGTCGGCCGTGGGGGGGATGAGCATAGGGGAGACCGTGGAGGGCACCGCGAGGTTTCCCATAAACGTTCGCTATCCCCAGGACTACCGCGACAGCCTGGAGTCCCTCCGTTCGCTCCCGATTCTGACCCCGCTGGAAAACGAGATAACGCTCGGGGACATAGCCGACGTCGAAATCTCACGGGGGGCGTCGATGCTCAAAAGCGAGCAGGGCCGCCCCGCCGTCTGGGTGTACCTGGACATCCGGGGCAGGGACATAAAGGGCGTGGTGGACGATCTCCGCCGCGAGATAGACGGCTCCGTGGAGCTCCCGCCGGGGGTGTCGGCGTCCTTCACCGGCCAGTACGAGATGATGGAGCGCGCGAACGAGCGGCTCGCGGTCATGATCCCCGTGACCCTCCTCATAATCCTGGTGCTCCTCTACAGCGAGTTCAAGGCCTGGACCGAGACCCTGTTCATCATGTTCTCGCTCCCGTTCGCCCTGGCCGGCGGGCTGTGGTTCATGTATTTCGCCGGCTGGTCGCTCTCCGTGGCCTCGGGGGTCGGCTTCATAGCCCTGGCGGGACTCGCCGCGGAATTCGGGGTCATCATGCTCATCTACCTGAGGGAAGCCGTGAAGGAGCGGCCCGACTTCAACGATCCTTCCAGAATCACCCCGGAACTCATAGACGAGACCATCCACGCCGGCGCTGTCCTCCGGGTCCGGCCCAAAGCCATGACCGTCGGCACCATCGTCGTGAGCCTCATCCCGGTCCTCTGGAGCGAGGGGACCGGCTCGGAAGTCATGAAGCGGATCTCAGCCCCCCTCTTCGGAGGCATGGTGACGGCCTTCACGCTCTCCATGTTCATTCTGCCCGCCGCCTGGAAGATCAAGCTGCAGCTCATGGGACGGTTCGGAAGGAGGAGCGCCGCGAGGAAGGCCGCCGGGGCCCTGGCGGCCGACGCCGCGGCCGTTACAACCGAAAAATCCCCGGACGGCGGAGGAAAGGGCGTCTGAGGGTCAGGGGCGCGGCAAGAGCCACGGGGGGGGGGCGACCAGGAAGGTCACGAGCAGGGCCGCGAAGGCCCTCCCCCGTGAACGGATACAGCGTTACGTATCCATTCACTGGCAGGTGGCCCTGGCCACGTGATGGAGCCTGTTCTGGACCGGGAGGAAGGGCACCCTGCACCAGGAGCGTTGATGAACTGGGTCCTGCTGTATTTCACCGACATTCGCCTTTGAACAGGTACGTATGAGATTTTAAAATGTCTTGCTTTCCCTATTTATTGTGTTATAATATTTTTAGTTGTTAAAAGGACAATTCAATATGTGTTTACTATGAACCACTATCAATCAACCATATAGCGAATTATTTTTTATGATATCGCTAAACTTGCAAAAACAACCATTTTTAGCTTCTGAATTTAAATGCCCTTCACAAATATAAACTCTGGAGAACCATCGCACGCAACGACTTTAAGGCTGCAAGCCATCTCTGTAACGGTGGTTTCTACTTGCAATCTCTGTATTATTCTCAGCAATCTGTTGAATAAACAGCAAAAGCTATATGTGGACTCCATATAGGGTATGACAGCATACCTATGACGCATAATATACTCTCAGTTGTCGATATTTTTAAAGATCGTTTGTCAGTGAAAATACCTTCAAAAACTTTAGTTTTTCTGGGTCAACTGTCTCTCTATAACATAAAAGGCCGTTACCCGAATTACAAAAAACAATTAGCTTCAACTCTTACAAAAGTTAAAACCCTTGCAATCATCGCCAAATGCAAGGAGGTGACAAAGTGGTTCCTCACGTTGAAACCATGAGAACGGTAGCCAGGCGCTACGCCGATACTGTCCGCAGGGAGATGGCCAACGTGGACAGGATCGTCCTGTTCGGTTCCGTCGCCAAGGGATCAGCCCGCAAGGTTAGCGACACCGACATAGCCGTCTTCTTCAGCGACCTGGGCGACCGCGACGAGTTCGACGTTAACGTCGAGCTCATACTCCTGACCTACGGGTTCAAAGCCGGTATAGAACCTCTCGTCTTCACAGTCTCCGACATCGATGACGACAACCCCTTCGTGAAAGAAATCCTTAAGACCGGCTTGGAGATTTAGCCCTAACCGGGTCAGGGCGTTTCGGTCATCCGCAACCTGATGAGGACACGTCCCCGAAGAACCTCGTTAAGCAGAAGAAGGCGCATTCGCCGCTTCCGCGCGGGCCCCGGGACACCGATGCGTGAACGGGCGTTTCCATGAGCACCCCGCCCCCCCCGCCGCCTGCTCCCACTCCTCCGCCCGGCAACCTGAGGTGCCCAACGCGGAGGACATCTTCAACCCACCCCCCATAGGCCCCGCCGACGTCCCCGCCGAGGCGGAGGTCCTGACCGCTATGATGCTCCTCCCGGCAGCCTGGACGCCACCCGCCATCGCGGACACCTTCTCCCCAACGGCCTTTACGATGGCCAACCCCCCTTGACGGAAACCTGCATCCCCGTCTGCGAGGAGAGCCTCAAAGCCGACGAGGCCAACATAGGCGGCAAGCAATGGCTTTGCCGCAACAGACAGGACTGGCGTCACCCGCGAACGTCTGGCCTTCATGTCGGTGAAGTTCGCCCTGGGCGCGCACGTGGATTTCCCTGCGGCGGTCGGGGTTCGCCGGAGGTCACGAAAGCCTTCATGCCCTAAATTATATACACCAAATCCATTCTGGAAGTTTATTGATAACTGGTTTTCAATCAGAATACTTCAGCAATCATCATAAAATCATACCTTACTACGTACCCGTTCACGGGGGGGGAGCGAGTACAACATGAAGAAGTTCATATTGAAGAATACAATATATTCAAATCTGGCATATCATGCCCTCCTTCATAACCTTCAGCATAATTTTTGATAATTCTGGTCTGAAGCTCAGAATACCTCGTCTACAATTTTTGGTCACGGCTTGGTTACACATTTGCCGTTCGCCAAAACATGACTATTCTTTCATTGATTATAGAAAAAACCGTAAAAATCAGTGGAGGCTCCCTGATTGGTTGCCCGCCCCGCTTCCCCCGTCAATCGTAAGCCCGCCTCCGAGGACCGCGGCGGCGGCCTTCGGGGAACCGGCAACACTCCGCAGCCCTTCCCGGGGAATCGGCACGGCCAGACGAGCTCCTTCCCGCGAGAAGACTGCCCCTCAGCCCCTCAGCCCCTCAGCCCCTCTGTCCGTATATTGAAGCTTCCCTCCAAAAATCCCCTCCCGTCTGCGCGGGCCAAGTCAAAGTCAACTACTATCCCTGCAGTGAACGGGAACTGTTGGTCCTCCCCCATGCAACCGTTCAGCTCAGTTTCGGTTGGGGCGTACCTCTTCTCCATCGGGGAATCAGGGTTCCAGGCATCATGCACGCCGAACCTCAACTCGCAATATTTGAATACGGACATCGATGAAATTTTAGCCAAGAAAACTTCATAATGAACCGCTCACGCAAGGCGGCACAACGAATATGGTTTCTCCCCGACACACAAGAGTGACGTCCGATAAACATCTCCGATTGCCATATTCGATGGAGGCACAAACATCATAGATGGGGAAGAGCATATTTTAAATGCAGGACAACCGGCAACATTTCCTTTCGTGATACACTGGACACCGTGTTCCATACCGCATCGCGCACAGTCAGATTAATTCAAGGGCACCTGCCGAACCGGAATCCCGAAGCCTCCGTTTCAACATCCGCCTAACTTTTGGCCATAGCAGCCCTGGCCACGCCGGAGCTCACCGCCGCCTCAACGACAGCTCCGGAAACCCTCTCCCTCACCCTCGGATCGAAGGGGAGCGGCAGGATCCGCTCGCGGTCAAGCCCGTCCTCCTCGGCAATCCCGGCAAGGGCCCCCGAGGCCGCGACGAGCATCCGCTGGGTTATGTCCGAAGCGCGGACGTCCAGAGCCCCGCGGAAGATCCCCGGGAAGGCCAGGACGTTGTTTATCTGGTTGGGGAAGTCCGAGCGGCCGGTCCCGACCACCGCCGCGCCCGCCTCCAGGGCCTCGCCGGGAAGGATCTCCGGCACGGGGTTGGCCATGGGGAAGACTACCGGATCCCTTCCCATCGAACGCACCATGTCCCGGGACACCAGCCCCGCCGCCGACACGCCTATGAACACGTCCGCGCCCCTCATCACGTCCGCGAGGCTCCCCCTGACCAGATCGCGGTTGGTGATCTCAGCCAGCGAGGCCTTCTCCGGGTCCATCCCGTCCCGCCCCCGCCACACCGCCCCCTTCCGGTCGCACAGCACCACGTCGCCCAGACCGGCGGACAGGAGAAGCCTCGCCGAGGCGGCCCCCGCGGCCCCGGCCCCCGACACCACGGCCCGGACGTCCGCCATCTCCTTACCCACTATCTTAAGGGCGTTCCGGAGCGCCGCCAGGATGACCACCGCGGTGCCGTGCTGGTCGTCGTGGAAGACCGGGATGTCTACCGCCTCCTTCAGTCTCCTCTCCACCTCGAAGCAGCGGGGGGCGGAGATGTCCTCCAGGTTGACGCCGCCGAAGCTCCCGGAGATGAGCCTGACGGTCTCCACTATGTCACGGACGTCCTTCGAGCCCACGCAGACGGGAAACGCGTCCACACCCCCGAAAGCCTTGAAGAGGACGCACTTGCCCTCCATGACCGGCATGCCTGCCAGAGGGCCTATGTCGCCCAGGCCCAGGACGGCGGACCCGTCGGTCACGACGGCCACGGTGTTCCACCTGCCGGTCAGATCCCAGCACCTGTCCGGATCCTTCCGGATCTCCAGGCACGCCGCGGCCACTCCCGGGGTATAGGCGAGCGAGAGGTCCTCCCTGGTCTTAACGGGCATCTTGTGGCCGATGTCCAGCTTGCCTCTCCATTCGCGGTGAAGCCTGAGCGATTCTTCGGAGTAGTCCATCAGTCCGGTTTCCTTCCTTAACGGCGGGGACGCGTCGGTTGACCCGCCGGAACGCCTCGTCGGCATCGCGAGGCCGGGCAGAGCCGTCCAACCCGGCAGTCCTCATCGGTCCCGCGCCGTATCCGTCCCGCGCCGTCCCGGGCCCTCATCGCGGCCCGGACAACGTAAGCGGCATTGTTTGGGGGAATGTATCACAGAACGCCCCCTCACGAAAAAGCCCGTAAGGGGAGCTTGTCCGGGAGGCTAAGCCTGCCCTCGGAGATCAGGACTTGCGGCCAATCGGCCCGGGGCGCCGGAACCTGCGGTTCAAACCCTTCTCCACGTGACCTCCTCTCCTTCACCCGTCCCCTGAACTCCTGTCCCCCGGCCACGTCCCCGGACTTCCGGACCTTCACGCCTTCCGCCGCCAACTTGGCGGCTACTATCCGGTTTCCGGCGTAATCATGCATCGCTCCGACCGCCCGGAGTCCCGTCCCGCCTCCCCCGGAGGCCAGACTTGCCCCGAGGCCAGGAACCGACCCCTCCCAGAAAGGGGCTGTCTGGTCCGCACCGGCGGGATCGGCCATGATGGTCTTCGACCGCCCGGTCGGGTCCGACCGGGCATGGGCGGCCTCGACGGCATCCGCCCGGGGAACCGGCAAGGCCGAAGCCGAAGCCGTGACCTGACCCGGGACGAGC
>JAISEQ010000048.1 GCA_031264045.1 Deltaproteobacteria bacterium | reverse complement strand
GGCAGCAGCCGAAAGTCCTGTTCATCAGGTCTTCCTGCTTCTTGTTCGTATATATCCGGAACACGAATGCCTTGTTAGCCATGAATCATGATACCAAAGAAGAGATCAGACGGCAATTCGTCCCGCCGCCTGTGGCCCGCCGCCGTGAGATCCGGGTAAGGAGGGCGCGATTCTTCCCCGGAGCAAGCTCCGGGGGATTCCTCGCGCAAGATAGTTGATAAAATTTGAAAATCAAACATTTTTTATGGAGGCGGCTTTTAATCCCGATACCCATCCGGAGGTCCGGAGACGGAGCCGGAATCGGAGTCGGAGTCGGTCGGGCGAAGCGCCGCAGTCCTTGAAGAGCTCCGAAGGATTCGGGAGGACATCTGGCCCGACACTTCGTCCGTCCTCCGTCATCTGGATTCTCCTCCCTCTGCCTGCGGCCAGGACACCGGTAATCACATGACCAGCCTCAGGCAATCCCGGTGACCAGCCTCAGGCAATCCCGGTGACCAGCCGTCAGTAGTCCCAGGACGCTCCGTTGCAGGTTTCCTCGTCTGCGGCGGGGTCTTCCTGGGCCTCGGCGAGGGCGCGGACGTCCGGGTGTCCGGCCCCGAGGAGCTGCTCGCCCGCCGCGCGGGCGGCACTCAGGAACTCGCGAGCCGGTTCGGGCCTGCCCACCGTGAAGAGGAGCCGGCCCAGCTTGAGCGCGGCCTTGAGTGTGTCCCAGTGGCCGGGCCCCAGGCTTTTCGAGAGCCCGCCGTGCGCCCTCTCGATGGTCGACATTGCCGAGAGGGGGCCAGATACGGAATCCAGGAATCCGGCGAGGTTCGCGAGATGCCGGAAGCCGTCGGCGCCGTCCGGCCCGAACTTGGACACTATGGCGTCGGAAGCCCGCGAAATGAGCCGGTCAGCCCCCTCGGCGTCCCCCAGGCCCAGGAGCATGTTCACATGGAAGGCGAGGGCCGACATGGTCTCGGCGTGCTCGTGGCCAAGCCTCGCCGCGAGCTCCTCGTAGTCCGCCCTTCCTGCGAAGGCGGTCTCCTCGATGGGTTCCCTGCGGGGGTCGCGTCCGCGGAGACCGGGTCCGGGGCCCTCGCTCCACACGCCGCCCCCGCCCCCGCCGATCGCCGGGTCGTCTTCGGCGAAGTCGCCGAAGTCGTAGCCGGAGAAGAGCATCTCGCCGTCCGGGCCGCCCTCCCCCCCGTCCCCGTCCTGGAACGTGTCAGGGTACATGTCCGGGTCCGCGGGGCCGCCTATGACGAAGTCGCCCAGCAGGCGGCGGCCCCGTCCGGTCCCGTCCCCGCGCGCGAGCTCCCCGAAGCCGTCCGCGTCGCCGGGCCCGCGGAAGTCTCGGAAGCCGCCCCGGCCCGCGCGCGGGTCGCGCGGGGCGTCCATGAAGTCGGGGCGGGCGGGGTCACCCATCATGCCTGAGCCGCTTCCCCCGGTCCCCGGAGCGTCCCGGCCTTGCTTCATGTTCAGGGCCTCCGTGACCAGCCCCCGGGCGCGGACGGACTCGGGGTCGTCCGGCCCCAGGAGCGAGTTAAGCCCGTCCGCGCACATCCGGAGGAGATCCAGGCCCGCCTCGGCGCCGAAGGCGGCCGCGAGCGCCCTCCCGAGGCTTCCGGCGGCCAGGAGCGTCTCCCTGTGGTCCTGGCCCTGGATCTTCAGGCGCGTGCGGAAGGCCTCCCAGAAGTGATCCAGCGAGGCACCCAGCGAGCCGGCCCCGGCAAGCCCCCTGGCCAGACCGGCGGCCGCCTCCGCCACGCGGAGGTGATCCCTGCCCAGCTCCCTTCTGAGGGCGGCGTACGGCCTGGAGACGATCTCGCGCGCCCTCGCCCTGCCACCCGCGGTGTCCCCGAGCGTCCGCGCCAGCCAGGTGGCGGCCGCCACGGTGTCCGGGTGGTCGTGTCCCCTGGATCTCGCGAGCCCCGCGTGGGCCCTCTCAAGGATCTCCGCCGCCTCGTGCGGGCGCTTCAGGGCCGCGAGGGCCTGACCCAGCCCGAGGGCGCAGCGGAGGGCGTCAGGGTTGTCCGGGCCGCGGGTGCGGGACGACCTCTCCAGGGCGCCCTCCAGGCACACCCGCGCCTCCTCCAGCTCCATGGCCATGAGGAGGCTCTCCCCCAGGCGGATCTCCGACGCCACCGAGAGCGGATCGTCCCAGCCCCGGACCTTCCGGCGGGCGTCCAGGGTCCTCAGATTGATCCCGGCGGACTCCCTGTACTCGCCAGCCATCATGAGGGCCAGCCCCAGGAGGTCGGCGGCCTCCAGAGTCAGATCGTGCTCGTCCCCCAGAGCCCTGCCGCGTCCCTCCAGCGAGATCCTCAGATGTTCCGCCCCCCCGGAGCTGTCCCCGGTCATGCACAGCGCCCCGCCGAGCTCGAGCTCCAGCTCCAGGGTGTCGGGATGCCCAGGGCCCAAGGTGTCCCTCGACACGCCCAGGAGCCGCGCGAGCTCGTCCCTCACCGCCGCGGGGTCGTCCCGGTCGGGGAGCTTCGCCACGGACTTGTGGCGGCCCCCTATCGTTATGACCGTGTATGCCTTGGCGCTGTCGTCGTCCATTTCCCGGCTCCCGTGTAGTTAAGGCCTGAGCGCCCCATGCCGCCCCTCTCCGGGAAGCCTCCCGGCGGGCCGGGGCATGCCCCCGCGCCCCGCTTGCCGTAAAGGAACGCATGCTAGACTAACTAGCATGCCACGCGGGCGCAGTCAAATCGATGGTGCCGGAGAGCCGGGCACCTCCGGGCTGGCCGGCGCACGGACGCCTGCCCGGGCCGCCTGGGGATCACCCACCGCCCTCGGATTGGGAACCGCCCCGGAAGGGCCTGACGGATCACCGCGCGTCCGGGATACCGCCCGGGGCCGGGGACCGGATCCCGGCGGCCGGGAGCCGTCGGCATCCCCTCCGGATCCGGGAGAGGGCGGCATCCCCTCCGGATCCGAGAGAGGGCGGCATCCCCTCCGGATCCGGGAGAGGGCGGGCAGGACAGCGGGAAGCCCCGCCGGACGGCGGATGCGGCCGGGCCGCCCTGCGGGCAACGAGGAGGGCCGGGACACGCCTCGCAGGCCGGAATCCGGGAGGGCCGGGACTCCGCCAGGGCCGATCGGAAGAGATCCGGAGGGCCCGGAAGGCCCCGGAGAGGCCCGAATCCGTATTGCATTTTGAGGGGATCTGCCGGATAATGGCTCATTCTTTCCGGCACCGCCCCGGACGGGGGCCCGCAAGCTCCCCCGCCGGAACCCGGAGGCGGGCCACCTGCAGCTGATTCTTCCGAGAGAAAGGCCGCGGATCTTACCGATCCGCGGCCTTTTTTCGTTCCGCCCCCGGGCTCCCGGGTCCGGCGGCATCCGGGAAGGGGGCTTCCCGCCCCGCCCGAATCCGGGCCCGGCCTTCCGCTCCGCCCCCCGAAGCCCCCACCCCCCACCGCAAGGTTCCAGAGCATTGACTGACCGACCTCCCGCAGCCAGGACCCCCGCCGGACGCCGCAGAAGGCGCGCGCGCGGCCCCCTCTTCTATCCCCTCGTGAGCGCGGCCACCGTGGCCCTGGTCATCGCCTGCTGGTTCGCCGCGTCGGGCCTCAGGCTCGTGAACCCCGCCTTCCTGCCCAGCCCGGGCGACGTCTGGGACGCCTTCACGGAGCTCGTCAGGGAGGGCTACAAGGGGGAGACGCTCATGACCCACATCCTCGTCAGCCTGAGAAGGCTGTTTCTGGCGCTGGGCGCGTCCCTGGCTGTGGCGGTGCCGCTGGGGCTCGCGGCCGGGACCTCCAGATTCGTGAGGGCGGCAATCGATCCGGTGATCGAGTTCTACCGCCCGCTCCCGCCCCTGGCCTACTACACGCTTCTCATCCTCTTCATGGGGATAGGGGACGAGTCCAAGGTCACGCTCCTTTTCCTCAGCGCCTTCGCGCCCCTGCTCATCGGCGTCACCTTCGCCGTGAGGAAGATCCCGGAGGACCGCCTGAGAGCCGCAAGATCGCTCGGGGCGGGGGGGCCGAGGCTCCTGTGGAGCGTTGTGCTCCCCTCCTGCCTCCCGGACATCCTGACCGGGTTCAGGACCTCCACGGGACTGGCCTACGCCACGCTCGTCGCTGCGGAGATGGTGGCCGCGGTATCGGGGCTGGGGTGGCTGGTCCTGGACGCCTCGAAGTTCCTCCGAAACGACATAGTCTTCACGGGGGTCATCATCCTTGGAGCGATAGCCCTCGCCATGGACATGATCCTGAGAGCCGCCACGCGGCGGATATCTCCCTGGCTGGACCGCCAGGAAGGCTGACGGGGCCTCGGCACCGGAGAGCCTCGGCAGGCAACGAGACCGCCGAGGCCGGCCAGGCCGACGGAGATGCCGGAGATGAAATCGGTGAAGTGGAAAAGGAGAATAAGAGGTAGAAGCAGAAAGGGAAGAAGTTTAAGGAGAAGTTGGAGAAGAAGAAGTTGAAGGAGAAAGAGAAGAATTACAAGTTAAAGTCGAGAGAAAGAAAAGGATAAACAGAAGAAGAAGTTGAAGAAGTCGAAGTCGATGAAGAAGAAATTGATGAAGACGATGTTGATGAAGAAGAAATTGAAGTTGATGAAGATGAGACGGAGGGCGGAAGCCCCGATGCCCCGCTCCCCGATGCCCAGTCCGATGCCTGTGGTTCCGCCTGAACCGGCCTCAAGACGCCTGAACGCTCAAGGTGGCCCGGACTGACAGTTTTTCGCGCCGGACCCCGCGCGGGTGCCGGAAAAGGAGACAGCCCATGCGCAGACATGAGACATCCCCGGACGGAGCGAGCTTCACGGCACGCGGCGGGGCAATATTATCGTTTACGGCGGCCTTTGCGGCGAGCCTCGCGCTCGCGCTCGGCGCCCTTTCGACGCCGGCAACCGCCGCCGACCCGGAAGAGCTGAGGATAGGCTACTTCCAGTCCCCGAACGGGGAGCTCCTGGCCAAGGGACAGGGACTTCTCGCGAAGCGGTTCCCGAACACGAAGATCCGGTACATCAAGTTCGACGTGGGACGCGACGTGAACGCGGCCTTCGCGGGGGGATCCCTGGACATAGGGATCATAGGGACTCCTCCGGGCACGGCGGGGCTGGTCAACAGCCTGCCGTACAAGATCTACTACCTACATGACATCATAGGGGAGTCCGAGGCCCTGGTGGTGAAGGAGTCCTCGGGGATAGCGGACATCCAGGGCGTGAAGGGCAAGACGATAGCCACGCCGTTCGGGTCCACCTCGCACTTCAGCCTGCTCGCGGCGCTGAAGCAGAACGGCATCGATCCGAAGGAGCTGAAGATCCTGGACATCACCGGGCAGGAGGTCCACGCGGCTTGGACTCGCGGCGACATAGACGGGGCATACATCTGGCAGCCGGCCCAGGCGACGCTCCTCGCGGAAGGGGGCAGGATCATCACGAACTCCCGCGAAGTCGCGGGGAAGGGAGGCATCACGGGGGAATTCGGGATCGTCTCGGACAAGTTCTACGCCGAGCACCCTGACGTGGTGAAGGCCTACATAGAGATTCTCGAGCGGGCGACCGCTGACTACAAGGCCGCGTCCCCGGAAAACGTGGCGATCCTTGCCCGCGAGCTCGGACTCACCGCCGACGAGACGCGTTCCGTCATCTCCCAGATCATCGTCCTGGACGCGTCCGATCAGAAGGACCCGAAGTACCTGGGCACCTCCTCGCGGCCCGGAGCCCTCGCGCAGCTGCTGAAGGACACGGCGGACTTCCTCCTGGCGGACAAGGCCATAAAGGTCTCGCCTCCTGCGGAGTTCTTCAAGCCCTTCATACTGACGGAGCTCTACGAATGAGCGCCGGTCCGGCCGGCGCGGCCGCATCTTCCGGCACGGCATACGGGGAAGACGCCCCGGGCGGCGGAGCCTCCGGCAAGGCGGCCGGGGCATCCGAAACGGCAACGGCATCCGAAACGGCCGGGGCATCGGAATCGGCCGGGGCATCGGAAGCTTCGGCCCCGACGGCGGATCGCGGCCCGTCGGAAGATCCCTTCTCGGACGCCGCCGCAGCCGAGGCGGCCGCGGGCAATGCGGCCGCCGCCCGCTACGGGCGCTTCGAGCGGGACCGGCGGGGGGACTCGGCGTCCCCCGCCGCGGAGCTCGCGGGCGTCACCCTCTCCTTCCGGCGGGGAAAGTCCAGGGCGGTCGTGCTCTCGGACATCTCGCTCAGGCTCTGGGACAACGACTTCGCCTGCGTCCTGGGTCCCTCCGGATGCGGCAAGACGACCCTGCTGAACGTGCTCGCGGGCTACTCGGCGGACATAGAGGGGGAGGTTCTCATAGGGGGCCGTCCCCACCTGGGCCCGGACCCAAGCGTGGGGGTGGTCTTCCAGTCCCCCAACCTCTTCCCCTGGCTGTCCGCCGCGGACAACGTGGGCTTCGGCCTGAAGATGATGAAGGCCCCGAAGGAGACGAGGAGGGCGCGGGTGAGCGAGCTCCTGGAGCTCATAGGCCTCGAGAACTCGGCGTCCCTTCTCCCGCACCAGATGTCCGGAGGCATGCGCCAGAGGGTGGCGATCGCCAGGGCCCTGGCCCTGGACTCCAGGATAGTCCTCCTGGACGAGCCCTTCAGCGCGCTGGACGCTATGACGCGGGAGACCATGCAGCAGCACGTGAGGCGGATCTGGAAGAGCGCCGGCAGGTGTTTCTTCTTCATCACCCACGACATCCAGGAGGCGCTCCTCCTGGCCAACCGCCTGATAGTGATGAGCGCCGCGCCGGGCAGGATCTTCGCGGACTTCTCCAACCCCCTCCGCGAGGACCCGGAGGCGGACTTCGAGTCGGTCAGGGCGGATCCGAGGCTCCCCGGAATCAGGGCGGACGTCCTGGACATGATCCAGGGGAACAGCCTGGTCATCTGAAAGGCGGGGCCGCGGACGGCCCAGGGAGGAAAAAGCCATGCCCCTCGCGAGAAGGGCGGCCCTTGTGGGCTTCGACTGCGCCATACCCAGGCGCCTCGAGGCGCTCATGGCCGGAGGCGAGCTGCCGAACTTCAGGAAGTTCACCGAGGAGGGGGCCTACTTCACGGAGGGCTTCAACCTCCCCACCGTGACGCCCCCCTCCTGGGCGACCATAGCCACCGGGGCCTGGCCCAGGACCCACGGCGTGGAGGACTACTACTACTACGTGGAGGGAAGGCCCCTCGTCCACAGGGAGACGGTGCAGGCCTTCGGTTCGGCCGTCCTCCGCGCCGAGACGATCTGGGACCGCTGGGACAGGGCGGGGCTGAAGCCGATAGTCGTGAACTACCCCATGAGCTGGCCCAGCTCCATGAGAAACGGGATCATGGTCATGGGCGAGGGCATCTCGCCGGCGGAGCGCAGGTACATGGAGAAGGGGAACGCCCACCGCGAGTACCTGGCGGCCGAGGGGATAATCTCGACCGAGATCTTCGCCCAGGGCACGCGCGTGGAGTTCTCGAGGGCCAGGGGATGGAGAAACCTTCCTCCCGGCCGGGCCTTCGCGGACTTCACGGCGCGCGTGAGCTTCCGGGAGGCCGCCGTGCCGCTCGCGGACGCGGTCTGGCACGGGCTGGCCTGGGACTCCGGGGCGGGCGGGGGCTTCGACCGTTTCGCCCTCTCGGCCGAGAAGGACTACTCCGCGGCCTTCTTCACCCTCTCGAAGGGAGGGTGGTCGGAGCCCGTGGAGCTGGACTTCGCAACGGCAGAACCGGCAGGCGGGCCACCCCGCGCCGAGAAGGGGGTCTTCAGGGCCAAGCTCCTGGAGATGACGGACGACCTGGACGCGTTCACGCTTTACGTGTCGGGCATATCGGGCAGGACCGGCATAGTGGACCCGCCGGAGGCGGCGTCGGCCATAGACTTCTCGCGGGTCATAACGGCGAACGACATCGGCCTCGTGAGCTACCTGGGCGGGGCCGTCGGCATGGACACCGTCTCGGAGCTCGCGGAGTTCCACTCCGAATGGATACTGAACGCCGCGGAGGGCCTCCTCAAATCCTTCCCGGACTGGGATCTCTTCTACCTGCACTCGCATCCGATCGACTGGTTCTACCACGGCTTCCTGAGCGACATGGAGAGTCCGGATCCCCGGATCCGCAACGCGGCCCTCGAGCTGGAGCTCTCCGTGTACCGCACCGAGGACCGTCTCCTGGGGAGGCTCCTGGAAATCTTCGGGGACGACACCGTGACGTGCGTGTGCTCGGACCACGGGGCCACCCCCATGGGGCCCATCTTCAACACGGCGGAGGCGCTGGCCGCTAAGGGGCTGTGCTCGTACGTGAGGAAGCCGTCGTCCAGCTACTGGGACGTCTACGAGGAGAGCGAGGGCTACGGCTACGAGCTGGAACTCGACAGGTCGCGGGCCGTGCCCCAGAAGTACATGTTCGTGTACGTGAACCTGGAAAGGTACCCCGGCGGCATCGTGGGGGAGGCGGACTACGAAAGCACGCGCGGCGAGATCATAGACGCGCTGCTGGACTACCGCCACCCGGAGACCGGGGAGCGCCCCGTGCTGCTCGCCGTAAGGAAGGAGGACGCCAGGGTCTTCGGCATGGGAGGCGATCAGGCCGGGGACGTGGTCTACGCCCTGAAGCCGGAGTACATGGCCGAGCACGGCTACGGCTTCCCCACGGGGGAGTCCGGGATAGGGAGCCTCAAGAACGTCCTGGCCTTCCGCGGCCCGGGGATCAGGAAGGGTCTCGTCTACAGGAGGCCCCGGTGGCTCTGCGACATCGTGCCCACGCTGTGCCACGCCACCGGGAACCCGGTGCCCCGCGACTGCGAGGGGGCGGTCATCTACCAGATATTCGAGGATTTCGACTGAAAGCCCCGCGCCGGCCGAAGAGCCGGAACCGGGGGACGGCACGACCGGAAACTTCGTAAATTCCTGCGCGAAAAGGCAGACGGTGAATCATGAGCGACATAAGGACCGTAATCTTCACGGCGGACGCGGTTGACAGGGCGGGCTCGGCATGGGCCGCGGCCTCGCGGGGCACGGTTTTCCCGAACTTCACGTTCGGAGAACTGCCCCGGGACCATGCGGCGGGCGGCATCCCGGCCGCCTCCGGGGCAGCGGACGCCCTCGGGCTGATTGAGGCCGGGGCGCTCCTGGTGAACGTGGCCTCCGGCCCGGAGGGGCTGGACGGGGCCGTGGCGGCCCTGGAGGACGGGAGCCCCCTCAGGACGGTCTTCGCGCTCGCGGCCCCGGACACCCTGGCCTTCTGGGGCCACGGGATAGCCGAAGGCGTCGCGGGCAAGGCTTCCGCCGCCCACACGGACGTCCTGCCGACGCTCGCCATGGTCGGGGAATTCCTGCTCTCGAAGGCGGTGGAGGGCCGGGTGCTCTTCGAGGCGCTCAGGAATCCGAGCTACAAGCAGGGGCAGATAGGGAGGCTCAAGGCGGCCCTTGCCCGTCTGGAGAAGGTCATGAAACGCTCGAGCCAGGAACCCTGGGACAAGCACGACTGCGCCTGAACCGGCCTTCCCGGACCGGGGCATGCCGTGCGCCCCATGGGCATCATAAGGCCCCGCCCCAGGTGCCCCGGAGCCGATGCCCTTAAGCCGGCACCACGCAGCCGGCATCTCGGATCCGATGCCCCGGAGCCGGCACCACGCAGCCGGCATCACGGATCCGATGCCCCGGAGCCGCGCTCCAGGGGTCGGATTTGGACTTCGCCCCGCCTGAAAGCTCGTCAGATGCGGAAGGCCGGACGGCATTCCTGCCGGCCGGGCCGGTTGACCCGGCGTCACGACTGTCCGGCGAGCCCGTTTCCCTCCGGTCCGATAATCCGTTGAGCCCATGCCCCTTTGCCCCATGGGCACATTCTCCGATGAGCCAGCGGTCCTCCGCCCCGACGATCCGATTCTCCGATAAGCCGGAGAGCAAGCGGTCCTCCGCCCCGGCGGTCTGACTCTCCGACGAACCGGCGAGTCCATGATCCGGCGGTCTGCCTCCGGATTCTTTCAGCATAACCCTGCGGCCTTCATCATGTCCGGCAACGGACGGTTCACGATTCCAAGTCGTCGGAAGATCTTCACCTCCGACCGTTATCCGAGCCGGGAACGCGAAAATGGCTCCGCGAACAATAATTCGCGGAGCCATTTCAGGAAAGAATATTTCAGCTAAAGCGATATAATCTCGTCATATGCAGGGAATAGTCATTCTTTCGGCACAGCAGGCTCATATCCCCAATACAACAGGGCGAGCTACAGCCGTGCCTTCTGCGGACCGCCGATTGAAGCCATCGCGATCTGCCTTTTGGCGTCCTTTCAGGATGCTCCGCGACATGCGGCCTGCCCGCGTACCGTCACGGCCATGTCGTTTAAAGCCAGCTATGCCGACAGTTACGGCTCCCGCATAAGCTACGGGAGCATCACGGCAGTTACGGGGAAACGGAGACGACGAGCCGTTGCGGAGCGTGCTGTACAGGCATCCGTACGGTCCATGTCATCCCCTGTATTCGAAAACCAAAAGGGAACCGGGATTCTTCACGCTCTGCGACGGAAGACCGTTCTCGTCCAAAAAATTTCCGGCATTGTCAGTAATCACGTAAATCGAGCGGCCGTCCGGGCTTATGAGAACCTGACGGTAACGGTTGGCGGTGTGGAAATACTTGATCAGATCGCCCTGGGCCTGCTTGGAATCGCCGCTTAACGGCACGCGGTAAAGGGCACCGTTTTTCAGGCTGCTGATGATAATCGAGTTGCGCCAGGCCACAATGGGGCCGTCAGCAGGATAATAGTCGAGGCTGGACGGGGCGATGGTCGCCCACCCGAGATAGGCAAGGGCTCCGAACTTGGAATCCGCGAAGCTGTAGCCGCTCGGCATCGTGAAGAAAGTCCGGACTGGCTCCTTGAAGTCCTTGCGATCCCAGGACGTCTCCTTGACGCTCGGCTGGTTCGGCGGCAGATACGCGTCTCCCGGCACCTTGGCGCAATCGGCAACGGAAGACCAGTCGATGAAGGCGTAGGCCTGATCATCGGGATAACCGGCTATAAGCGGCCAGCCATAGTTGCCGCCGGACACGAGGAGGTTCAATTCATCATCCGTGGAAGGACCCTGCTCCACCCCGAACAGCTGGCGGCCAATCCAGCGCAGTCCCTGGGGATTCCGGTGCCCGTAAGTGAATACGTGGCTCCGGACGCCCTTCAGAACGGGGTTGTCTTTGGGAATGCTTCCGTCAGGCTTCATGCGGAGTATTTTTCCCACATAGGCGGACTTGTCACCGGCCTTCACCTCGTCTTCCGTGGGAAGCCGCTGGGCATCGTTGGGCTTGCAGCGGTTGGCGCCCTGATTGTGTCCCAGTTCGCCCTTGCTCAGATACAGCATCCCGTCGGGGCCGAAGACGAGCCTGCCGCCCTGGTGATCGTTTCCCGCAGGTATCCCCGTCAGGACGTCAGTCGGCTCGATCAGCTTTCCGGCGGCGGAATCATGCTTGTAGCGGACTACCTTGTGAAGCTCCCTGTCGCCGTCAAGGTAGGTGTAGTTCAGGTAGACCAGGCCTGATTTGGCGAAATCGGGGGACAGGGCCAGTCCCAGGAGCCCCTCGTGCTGCGGGCCGATTTTCGCGTCCGGCACTTCCAGAAGCACGGACTTCTTCCCGTCGGCCGGATCCACTTCCACCACGCGCTTGCCCTGGCGTTCAGTGATCCACAGTTTCCCTCCCGGCACCCAGATCATGGACCAGGGGGACTCCAGGCCGTCCAGCACAACCCTGGCCGCAAAGGGCTCGGAAGTCTGGACGACCGTCCCCTGCCCAAATGAGGACAGGGGAAACGCCATGCAGATCACGGACGAAAACAGGAAGAAGGCAAGGATTTTTTTCCCTAACATGTCAAATCAACTCCTTTTCACCTGAAAGTGAGGAACGGCGGTCCGGGCACGTTCATGAAGGGCGGCCGAGCCGTCTCCGGACGGAACGGCCCGCGCGAAACGCGCCCGCGACTAAGACGGGAGGCGGGCCGCCATCGCCGGCCGCGCCCGCCGTCATGCCGGGATATCCGCGGTTTCAGATTGGGGCGGCCGCATCGGCTCCATGAAATCAGGCCGTACGGCTTCCGCACGGCGGTTCCCCGACCGGGACGCGGCCGACACGACCCACCGCCGGTACGCCCCAGCCTGCCGATGCGCTCCAGCCTGCCGAAGGCCGCCGGAATCCGGCAGGGACAATTCAGACAGGCCGAAACCGACGCCTCGGCCTCAAGTCAAAGGTGGCCGCCCCGTATCATCCGATGTCAGCCGCAGCGACGGCGATGTCAGCCGCAACGACGGCGTCCCGACCGCGACCGGCACGGTACGCCGGAGAAACGCATGTCTGTTCGTTTGTCATGTGTCTTGTGTCATTGGTCATTGGTCTTGAGGTCCGATTCCGGCAACGGCGTCCCGGCGATACGGCAAAATCTTCCTTGACGGGCAGAACATGTCGCACCCGTTAAAGTTGTCGCCCGTTTCCGATGCAGTCCCGCCCCGGGATCTTCTGAATACTACCTCGTCCCGGATCGGACGCCTTCCGGCCCGGGAGCTGGCGCTCCCTGAAGCCTGAATCCCCGAACGGGAGGGCCCGGCGACCGCCGGTCGGGGCGGGCGACGTCTTGAAACGGAAGCCGGTCCGCCTGCTCGAGGCGGAGCCGAACGGAGCCGAGGCGGACCTGCGGGCCTCACTTTTTTATTCTACCAAGTGCTTCGGAGCAAATCAATCACGTTTTGGCCGATTTCGCGGTCAGGACGACGGGAAGGCGGCTCCGGGGCCGGTAAGGATGTCATGGCGTCGGCCCCTGAGATACGCTTCCGGCGCTCTTCCGCGTACGAATTCCCTCCGTGCGTCATCAGAAGGCCGCGAGTTAGATTAGTTGCCGCTTAAAAAAATCCGCATCCGTCCGCGGGGATATCGGGAGAACATCAGGTTTCCCCTCCGCCCAGCCGGACTTTCGGCGCCAGTCCCCCTGCCCCCGCCGTGTTCCCCGATGCCCGCGCTCGGGCGCGTCCGGGTGCCCCCGGCGGAGCCGAATTCAGGACGGCGGCCTTCCAGGCCTGGTTCCGGGCCGAGCTCCGCTGAAGCCGGCAACGCGGCTACCGGAAAGGGCTCAGCCTTCAACAGCCTTCCGGCATGGCCGATCTCCCCCCCGCAAGCCTGTGCTTCGTCAGGTCAAGGCCGACCTGGGGATCCGGTTTATCCGGCACGGCCATGCCCCGTTCCGGACCGTCGCTGCCCGCTTCTCCCTTACCCGACCCGTTCAGCCCCGTCGCGGCCCGCTCACCCTGCCCCGACCCGTTCAGGCCCGGCATGACCCGCTGACCCTGCCCCGTTACGGCGCGGCCCTCCCGGCATCAGCTCATCTCAGATGGCCGACACCCCCGCAGGGCTTGCCGCCGTGGAGCGCATCGGAAGGACGTATCTCTCCAGGAGATCCCTCCAGGCCCGGGTCCAGGCGTTATAGTGATCGGTCTCCACGCCGAACCTGGCGAGGCGCGTGAACGCCCCCTTCGAGGCGAAGACCCTGGACATCTCGGGAGGTATCACCCGGTCCAGCGTGCCGTAGAAGTGGATCTGGGGGACGTTAAGTATGGACTCAAGGCGGTCGGCGGGGTTCAGGGACCCGGTAAGCGGCCTGTAGCCGCGGGTCTGGACCCACCACTCGGTGTCGAGAAGGCCCGCCACGGTGACCAGGGTGAGGACGTCGCCGCGCCTCTCGGCCAGGAGCACGGCCAGACCGCCACCTCCCGAGTATCCCACCAGGTGGAGGAAGTAGGCTCCAGTGGCGCTCTTGGCGAGATCTATGGCGTCGGAGGCAGCGTCCACCACTTCCGGGGCCAGCCTCCTGTCGCTCCACAGAGTTCTGTTGGCGTCCGTCGCGTAGGCCGGCATGTACTGGCCTATGCGGGCCAGATACAGGACCGAACTGGCCGGGTCCTGGAGGGCCAGGTCCAGCGCCTGGGGGGTGTTGGGGGTGGGGTCGGCCGAGGGCCTGCCGTTCACGATGGCCCTCCCGTCCCCCTCAAGGTAGACGACCAGCTCACCTCCCCCCCCGTTCTTCAGGAGCGCCGCCAGGTGATAGCCGCCTGCCGGGTAGTCCGCCGGCACGAAGCCCTGCGGCCCGCTCCTCGTGACGAGCCTCTGCCACAGGTCCGGCGAACTCGAGGCGCAGCCCGTCAGGACAAGCGCCAGCGCCAGGGCCAGGAAGGCCGTGGGAGGAGCCGCCGCGCTGCGGCGGCGCGTCAGGTGGTCAGTCATGCTGGAAAGGGCCTCCGGCCGGACGGGGGAGGAGTCTGAGCGGCCTGCGGTACGGTTCATGAGGGCGGGACGCCGACGGTTCCGGAGGCGAACGGCCCTGAATGCGGGAACGGCCCGGCGTCTACGGCGGAGGTTCGGGGTTCCGGCGTCCGCTGCCGGGGTTCAGGGTTCCGGCGTCCCCGGCGGCGGTTAAGGCTGCCGGGAAGCAATCAGGATAATGTCCCGGGGGCCGGGTGGCACGCGGCGCGGGCGGGGGGGGGGCGGGGGTCTCAGGAGAGTTCCCTGCCCTTGTCCGAGGCGGCCTTCAGGGCCGCGTGGAAGATGGCGGTCAGGCCCCCCTCCTCCAGGACGAGGAGTCCCTCGGCCGTGGTGCCTCCGGGGGAGGTCACCTGGTCGCGGAGATCCGCCAGGTTCTGGGAGGGCCGGGCCAAAGCCGCGGCGGCGGCACCCTCGCAGGTCCGGACCACGAGCTTCCTCGCCTGATCCCAGGGGATGCCCAGGCGGACCGCGCCCCGGATCATGGCCTCCATCACGAGAAAGAAGTAGGCGGGACCGGATCCGGACACGGCCGTCCCCTCGTTGAACATGGACTCGGGGATGTCCACCACCTCGCCCACGGCGGAGAAGATCTTCCGGGCATTGTCCAGATCCGCCTTGTCGGTGGAGGGGGGAGCCGTGATGAGGGTCACCCCCTTGCCCACCAGGGCAGGCAGGTTGGGGATGACGCGAACGAGCGAGCACCCCTCCGGAACGTACTCCCCCAGGGTGGCCAGGGTCACCCCCGCCGCGATGGAGATGACCAGCTTCTCCTTCAGGCTCTCCCGTATCTCGGAGAGAGCCCCCCTCACCTGGTGGGGCTTCACCGCGATTACCACTATGGGGCTCCGCTCCGCAAGCGCCGCGTTGTCCGCGGCCACCGCTATCCCCCTCCTCTCCCTGAAGCCGTCGAGAATCCCGGATGCCACGTCCGAAGCCAGCTGCCGCCTGTAGGGCACGAGCCCCGATCTGTCCAGCCCTTCGGAGATGGCCTGGGCCATCCTCCCGTAACCGAGAAAACCCACCAGAGGCGTAGTCATCAGGCCCTGTCCCCGTTTCCGGGAGGGGGGCTCGCCCCTCCCCGTCAGAAGCGCCGAAAGCCCGCGTATGCCCGCACCGGAGCTGACGCATCAGGATCATCTGGACGCGTCTGGTGAACCGCAGGCGAGGATGCGGAAGATGCCACGTCCCTTCGGGACACTCCGGATGCCTCAGGCATGCGGAGCCTGCCGGGCAGATGAAACATCATAATCGGACATTACGGACGGCATAAGATGCCCGAAATGCCGCGGATGCGCAGGTCCTTTCAGAAGCGCAGGACGCTTCGGACTCCCTGAACTCACCGCACGTGACACGGCCCTCCCGCAGGCTTGTCCCCGGCCAAGCAGCCGGGCAACCGCCCGAAGGGGTCAGCTCCGGGAAACCGTGCCCGGAGGGGCCGCCTGTGCCCCGGAACCGGGAACAGCCGGCGTTCGCAGGCGAAAGGGTCCCCTGCCCTGCCGGGAGGCCCGCCTGAAACGCCTTCGAGGCGTGGCCTCCGGCCCGTCCGCCTCCCGCGGCACGCGCTGGGCCGGCCCGGGGCTCGCCCCCCGGCGCGGACGGCCTCGCGGCGGACGGAACCCCGGCTCCCCGGACTCGGTCCGGGGCGCCGGGCAGGGGGACCGGACCACGGGGCCCTACTTGGCCTGGGCCTGGCAGGCGGTTATGGCCACCGTGTTGATGATGTCGGGGACCGTGCATCCGCGGGACAGGTCGTTCACCGGGGCGTTCAGACCCTGGATGATCGGGCCCACGGCCACGGCCCCGGAGGTGCGCTGGACGGCCTTGTAGCCGATGTTCCCGGCGTTCAGGGTCGGGAAGACCAGGACGGTGGCCCTGCCGGCCACGGGGGAGCCGGGCATCTTGCTCTTGGCGGTGCGGGGGTCCAGGGCGGCATCGAACTGCATGGGGCCGTCCAGGGCCAGATCCGGGTAGAGCTCGGGGAGGCTCTTCTTCGCGATCTCGACCGCCTCCTTCACGGCGTCCACGTCCGGGCCCGCGCCCGAGGATCCGGTGGAGTAGCTCAGCAGGCCCACCCTGGGCTCGACGCCGAAGCCCTTGGCGGTCCTGGCCGAGGTGACGGCTATCTCGGAGAGCTGCTGGGGTGTGGGGTTAGTGACTATCGCGCAGTCGCCGAAGACCAGCACCCTGTCCTTCATGCACATGAGGAAGACGGAGCTCGCGATCGAGCTCCCCTTGCCGGTCTTGATTATGGAGAGGGCTGGGCGGATGGTGTCCGCGGTGGAGCCGGCTGCGCCGGAGACCATGCCGTCGGCCTTCCCGGCCTTCACCATCATGGTCCCGAACCAGTTGCGGTCGCAGAGCTGCTCCTCGGCCTTCTCCGGGGTGACGCCCTTGGCCTTGCGGAGCTCGTAGAACATGTCCACCAGCTCCTTGCGGAAGGGGGCCGTCCTGATGTCCAGGAGCTGGGCCTTCCCCAGGTGCTTCAGGCCCAGTTCCGATGCCCTCTTCTCGATCGCCGCCGGATCACCCAGGATCACGAGCTCCGCGAACTCCCGACGCAGGATGCCGTCGGCGGCCTCCAGGATGCGGTCGTCGTCCCCCTCGGGGAGCACGATGCGCTGCCTGTCGGCCTTCGCGCGCTCGATGAGATCGAACTCGAAGCGCTTGGGCGTCACGTTGGTCGGCTTGAACCCGATGACCTTCGCGCCGACGGCCGCGAAGGCCTCCCCGCCTTCCGCGACGGACGGGATCCGGACGAGGGGTATCCCGAGGGGCGTCACGTGGCGATCGACGTCCGCGTCCTTGTGGTCGCCCGCCAGCACCAGCTGGACCACCTCGGCGCAGGCGTCCCGGTAGACCCTGGCCACGGTGGCGGTGCAGACGGCGCAGTCGGACACCACCGCCACGGGGGAGGCGAGGTTCGCGGCGAGGATGCCGTCCAGGCCCTGGAGACCCACGGCGCCACCGGAGTCCAGGTCCGCGCCCTCCACGGGGATGCCCGTGAACTTCGGGGCCAGGGAGTGGAACCTGGCCAGCACCTTCTCGATTACGGCGTTCAGGTCCCCGCGGTTCAGAAGTTCCACGGCCTCCGACATCTCTATCCCGCAGAGCTCCTCCGCAGGGACCCCGAGCTTCTTGGAGAAGGCCGCCAGCCTCTCCTTGTCCGCGTCCGAGACCACCGTCTTGAACCAACCCGGCCTGTCCGGGGCGGAGTGGCCGGCTATGAGCGCGTCTATGAACTCCTTCTTGAGGGCGCTTTTGGGCGCCGCGACGAACAAGCTTCTGACCATGAAGTGCTCCTGCTGGATGTGGGCCGCCGGTCCGTCCCGGCGGGCGGGCCTCGGGGAAGGGGGTTTGTGCCGTCGTCCGGACGGGCGGATGGCGGACGTGCCGACGGGCGGATGTGCCGGCCGGGGCGCGCGGGGCCCTGGCAGGCACCGGCGAAGGGGACGGCCCGCCGCGGGGCCCGCCAGTAAGCGGTGCCGGAGTGCCTGAAACATAAGGACAAAAATGTCCGGAATGGACGGTTTTCCTTGCCGGAGTCTAGCAAAAAGGCCTTATCTTGTCCAGAGAGGACGGGCCCGGAGCGACCGCGCGCGAGAGCTTCCGGCACCCTGCCCGCAGGCCGCCCGGGGCTCCGGAAACCTGCCCCGGACAGGGGCGCGGAGGACGCCCTCGCCCGCCCGCTCAGGGGGAACGGAAGTTCCTGCGGCGGGCGGCAGGGCGGAATGCGGGGGAGCCGGGACGACGGTCCGGCTCGGAGAGCGGAGCCCGGACCCGGGGGACCGGCGGCGAAACGTCCGCGGGGACGGCACGGAGCCGGAAGCCATGCCCGGCGGGACCGGTGGCGGATCGTCGCCCGGGACGGGGGCGGGGACGGTACGGAGCCGGAAGTCCTGCCCGGCGGGACCGGCGGCGGGACATCGCCCGGGACGGGGACGGGGACGGCACGGGAGCCGAATCGGTCGGGCGGCGGGCGGCCGCGCCAGAGGAAGGCCGCCCCCCGCCCTGAGGTCCCCCCGGGATCCCGGCCGGCTGCCATCGAAGCCAGACTCGTCGGGGAACGCCCGGATCCTCCTCCCGGTTCCGGGTCGGCAGGGGGCCGCGGGCGGCCTGGGCTTAACGAGAGAGATCCCGCGGACCAACGACCGGTACATAGGATTTAAATTTTGATGATATATTTTATATTTATCATGATTTTTGCCGATAATATATTATAAAATTGATGCAATATGTTAACATGTGGCAGTCGGTGCGGACTGACCGCCGCCCGATGGGGAGACGAGGGGCTTTCAGGCCGGGGGCAGGCCGGGGAACCGGCCGCGCGACGGCCTTCCGGCGCAACCCAGCTTTTTTGAACGATTCCGGGGGAGCTGTGCTATAATGCCCCGACCAGCCAGACACCCCTGTCCCCGCGCCCTTCCCGCGCGGCAGTGCGGGAGGGTTTCCCTCTTCCAGGCGGGAGCCGCCGCAGGGAAGAAAGCGCCCGCCTGGGCGCGCGAGGCTGGCGAGGGCCCCCCGGAGCCTTCGGGCCGGGCCGTCCGCCTCTCGGGCGCGAGGCCCAGCATGTCGGCATCTTGCCGGGACTGTCAGGGTTTTTGCATGAAGGAAATTGCCGTCGGCGGACACGCCGCGCTGGAGGTGAACCCGGACGGCGTCCGCCAGGCGGACGTCGTCATAGGGCTGTTCTCCGCGAACGATGCCGCGAACATCGAGCTCGCGGTCGCGAAGGCTTCCGGGGGGGCGGCGCGCTACCGCCCGGAGCTCAAGTCAGTGCTGGTGTGCTCGGACGCGGCCTCCGAGGACGGAACCAGGGAGGCCTTCCTGTCCGTCCCCTCCGA
>JAISEQ010000021.1 GCA_031264045.1 Deltaproteobacteria bacterium | reverse complement strand
CCGGAGGGGAGCTTCACGAGGCAGTAGGCGCCCTCCTTGGCCATGAGCTGGGCCGCGCAGCCCGCGCCCCTGGCCATCTGGCCGCCCTTGCCGGGCTTGAGCTCGATGTTGTGGATGAGGGTGCCGAGCGGGATGAGCTTCAGGGGGAGCGAGTTTCCGGGGCGGATGTCCGCCTCGTCGCCCGAGACCACCGTGTCGCCGGGCCTGAGGCCCTGGGGCGCAATGATGTAGCGCTTCTCGCCGTCCGCGTAGAAGAGGAGGGCGATCCTGGCGCCGCGGTTGGGATCGTACTCGATCGCGTTCACCCTGGCCGGGACGTCCGTCTTCGCGCGGCGGAAGTCCACCACCCGGTACATCCTCTTGTGGCCGCCGCCGCGGTGGCGGCAGGTGATGCGGCCGAGGTTGTTCCTGCCCCCGGTGGAGGGCCGCGGCCTGGTCAGGGCCTTCTCGGGCTTCGTCTTGGTGATCTCCTCGAAGGAGGGGTAGGACTGGGCCCTCCTCCCCGGGGAGGTCGGCTTCACTTCCCTGATAGCCATGTCGTCTTCCTCCGGCCCTGTCCTAGACCTGCTGGATCTGGTAGATGTCCCTGTTGACGGTCAGGAAGGCCAGCTTGCGGTCGGGCCTCCAGCCCTTCCTCATGCGGCCGCGCCTCTTGGGCTTGCCGGGCCGGATGAGGGTGCGGAGCCCCCTGATGTCCCCGGCCTGGAGCTCGAAAGCCTCCATGAAGGCCAGCTTGATCTCGATCTTGTTGGCCCGGATGTCCACCTCGAAGACGTACAGCCTGGGGCCGGACGGGGAGGCGGAGTCCTCGGCGGCCCGCTCGCTGTGCTTCTCGCTCACGAGCAGGCGCCTTATGATGTTTAGCCTGGTACTCATCTCTTGAGAAGCCTCTCCTCGATGAGGGGGAGCGCCCCCTCCAGGAGCACCACGTGCTCGTAGTTCAGCAGGTCGTAGCAGTTCAGGCCCGCCGCGCGGAGGACCTTGATCCCGGGCAGGTTGCGGGCGCTCTTCTCGAGGTTCTCGTCCGCGGCGGGGATGACGAAGATGACCTTCCTGCTCTCCCAGGGGCGGACGGCCTCGGCGACCGCCCTGGTCCTGATCTCGGGGGCCGGGAAGACGTCCAGGACCTCGAGGCGGCCCGCGGCGAGCTTGTCCGACAGGACGCTCCGGAGGGCTATGCGCCTCACCTCGGCCGGGGGCCTGAAGCCGTAGTCCCTGGGGTGGGGGCCGAAGATGGTCCCGCCCTTCCGGAGGAGCGGGGAGCGCCTGGTCCCCATCCTCGCCCGGCCGGTCTTCTTCTGACGGTAGGGCTTGCGGGTGGAGAAGGCCACGTCGCCGCGCGTCTTGGTGTCGGCCGTCCCGGACCTCCGGGAGTTCAGCTGGGACCTCACTATCTCGTGGACGATGTGGGCCTTAACCTCCGCGCGGTAGATGGAGTCGGGAAGATCCACCTGCCTCACGGCCTCCCTCCGGAGGTTTATCACGTCTACTGCGGTCATAAGCTTGTCACCGATGAGGCTTGCCGTCCCGCTCGCGGGACGGGCGCGCCTGGGATGGCGCCGTGGAGGTTCGGGGGGGCCGCGCGGCCGCCGGCGGTACGCCCGCGGCGGAGGACGCCGGGGGCCCGGATCAGGCCGTCGCGGCCCCGGCCCTCGCCCTGCGGGGGACCGCGGTGCTCTTCTTCAGGAGCACCAGCCCGCCGTTGGGCCCGGGCACGGCGCCCTTCACGAGGATGACCCCGTAGTCCGGGCGGACGTCGACCACCTCGAGGTTCTTGGCGGTGACCCTCGCGCAGCCGAAGTGGCCCGCCATCTTGCGGCCCGGCACGACCCTGGAGGGGTCGGCGGCGGAGCCGATGGAGCCGCCGGAGCGGGGGGTCAGGCACCCGTGGGTGGCCCTGCCGCCGCCGAAGCCGTGACGCTTCATGACGCCGGAGTAGCCGCGGCCCTTGGAGGTGCCGGTGACCGAGAGCTTCTCGCCGGGGACGAAGATGCCGACGGGCACCTCGTCTCCGGGGCTGGGGGGCTCGCCCGGGGGCAGGGCGAACTCCCTTATGATCTTGAAGGCCATGGCGCCCTCGGCCTTCTCGCGGCCGGGCAAGGCGGCGGCCGGGAAGGCCGAGCCGTGCTTCGCCGCATGCCCGGACTCCGGGCGGTTGCCGTGCCGCTTGGCCCCGAAGCCCAGCTGCACGGCGGAATAGCCGTCCCTCTCGGGCGTCTTGACCTGGACCACGACGTTGGCGGCGGCGAGGATGACCGTCACGGGCACGCAGCGGCCCCCGTCCAGAAACAGCCGCGTCATGCCGAGCTTCTTTCCTATGAGACCTGTCACAGCTTCAACTCCACGTCCACGCCGGCGGACAGGTCGAGCTTCATGAGGGCGTCGACGGTCTGCTGGGTGGGCTCCAGGATGTCCAGAAGCCTCTTGTGGGTCCTCACCTCGAAGTGCTCGCGGCTCTTCTTGTCCACGTGGGGCGAGCGGAGCACGCACGTGCGCTGGATTGAGGTGGGGAGCGGCACCGGACCCGCGACCCTGGCCCCGGTCCTCTTGGCGGTGTCCACTATCTCCTGGGTCGAGCGGTCCAGGAGCTTGTGGTCGTAGGCCCGGAGACGGATGCGGATTTTTTGGTTGTTAAGCATTATTGGCGGCCCTTCGGGTGGGTGCCGGCCGTGCCGGGCGTTTCGCGCCTCGGCCACGGCATGCACGGTTTGGGGCTCGTTTTGCCTCTGGCTCCGGTTCCGCGCCGCGGCCGGAAGGGGCAAGCGGACTTAGCGGCGGACAAGGCGGACGGCGGAAGCGATCTGCTGGGGACGGGGGCAGGGAGGCCTGCCCGGCCGGAGGGGGGCGCGCCCGCCGGGCGCCGCGCCGCTTGCGGGGGGGGTCCGGGGGAGGCCCCGGACTCGCCGTCCCGCGCGGATCCGCGGCAGGCGCACGGGGGACCCCCGGCTACTCGACTATCTCGGTTATGACGCCCTGGCCCACGGTCTTGCCGCCCTCGCGGATGGCGAAGCGGAGCTCCTTCTCCATCGCGATGGGGGTGATGAGCGAGACGCTGCAGGTGATGTTGTCGCCCGGCATCACCATCTCCACGCCCTCGGGGAGGGTGAGCACCCCGGTCACGTCCGTCGTGCGGAAGTAGAACTGGGGCCGGTAGCCGCTGAAGAAGGGCGTGTGGCGGCCCCCGTCCTCCTTGGTCAGGATGATGACCTCGGCCTTGAACTTCGTGTGGGGGACGATGGAGCCGGGCTTGGCCACAACCTGGCCGCGCTCGACCTCGTCGCGCTTGGTGCCGCGGAGGAGGAGGCCCAGGTTGTCGCCGGCCTGTCCCTGGTCCAGGAGCTTGTGGAACATCTCGACGCCGGTCACGACCGTCTTCTGCGGCTTGCGGAGGCCCAGGATGTCCACCTCCTCGCCGACCTTGATGACCCCGCGCTCGACCCTGCCGGTCACGACGGTGCCGCGGCCGGAGATGGAGAACACGTCCTCGACGTTCATGAGGAAGGGCTTGTCCACGTCCCGGAGGGGCTCGGGGATGAACTCGTCCACGGAGTCCATGAGCTCCAGGACCGGACGGCACTTGTCGCAGTCGCGGGAGCCGCAGCCGCACTCCAGGGCCTTCAGGGCGGACCCGCGGATGATGGGGGTCTTGTCGCCGGGGAAGCCGTTCTTGTCCAGGAGCTCGCGGAGCTCGAGCTCGACCAGCTCCAGGAGCTCGTCGTCGTTGACCATGTCGCACTTGTTCAGGAACACGACTATGTAGGGGACGCCGACCTGGCGGGCCAGGAGGATGTGCTCGCGCGTCTGGGGCATGGCGCCGTCGTCCGCGCCGACCACCAGGATGGCGCCGTCCATCTGGGCCGCGCCCGTGATCATGTTCTTGATGTAGTCGGCGTGGCCGGGACAGTCGACGTGCGCGTAGTGGCGCTTCTCCGTCTCGTACTCCACGTGGGCGGTCGAGATGGTGATGCCCCTGGCCTTCTCCTCGGGAGCCTTGTCGATCTCGTCGAAGGACACGTAGTTGGCGCCCCCGTGCTTGGACAGGACCAGGGTTATGGCGGCGGTGAGCGTGGTCTTGCCGTGGTCGATGTGGCCGATGGTGCCCACGTTCACGTGCGGCTTGTTGCGGTCGAATTTCTTCTTGGCCATTTGGTTTGCCTCCAAAGCAAAAGGCTGATGATTTAGCGGCGCGCGGCGCGCCCGGCGGCGGGGCCTCCCCGCGCGTCCCTCTGCCTCTCCCTTTCCAGAACGAGCGCCTGGGCCGCCCCCTCGGGGAGTTCCTGGTACTTTCCGAACTGCATGGAGAAGACCGCGCGGCCCTGGGTGCGGCCGCGGAGCTCGGTCGAGTAGCCGAACATGTTGGCCAGGGGGACCTCCCCCTTGATGACCTGGATCCTGCCCCGGGCCTCCTGGGAGACGATGCGGCCCCGGCGGGAGCTGACGTCGCGGATGACGTCTCCGGTGTAGTCCTCGGGGGTGACGATCTCAAGGTCCATGACCGGCTCCAGGATGACGGAGCCGCCCTTCTTCAGCCCCTCCCTGAGGCCGAGGGAGCCGGCGGTGGCGAAGGCCATCTCGCTGGAGTCCACCTCGTGGTAGGAGCCGTCGAACAGGACCGCCTTCAGGTCCGTGACGGGGAACCCGGCACGGACCCCGCCCCGGCGGCAGGCGTCCATGACGCCCTCGCCCACGGAGTTGTGGTACTCCTTGGGGACGGTGCCGCCCACGACCTCCGTCTCGTAGACCAGGCCGGATCCGGGGGGCAGGGGCTCCAGGCGGAGCTCGACCACGGCGTACTGGCCGTGGCCCCCGGTCTGCTTGACGTGCCTGCCCTCGGCCTCGACGGCCTTGGTGATGGTCTCGCGGTAGGCGACCTGCGGGGCGCCCAGGGCGACCTGGAGCTTGAACTCCCTGCGGAGCCGCTCCGCCAGGATCTCCAGGTGCAGCTCGCCCATCCCGCTCATCACGGTCTCGCCGGTCTCGGGGTCGGTGCGGACCCTGAAGGAGGGGTCCTCGGCCGCCAGCTTGGCCAGGGCCGCCGAGAGCTTGTCCTGGTCGTCCTTGCTCTTGACGTTCACGGCAGAGTGGATGACCGGCTCGGGTATGACCATGTTGCCCAGGACGATGGGGGAGGACTCGGAGCACAGGGTGTCGCCGGTGGCGGAGTTCTTCAGGCCCACCGCCGCGACTATGTCGCCCGCGGCGGCCTCCTTGATCTCCTCGCGCTTGTTGGCGTGCATCTTCAGGAGCCTGCCCACGCGCTCGCGGGTGCCCTTGACCGAGTTGTACACCTGGTCGCCCGTCCTGACGGTGCCCGAGTAGACCCGCAGGAAGGTGAGGTGGCCGGCGTAGGCGTCGTTCCAGAGCTTGAAGGCCAGCGCGGAGAAGGGCGCGCCGGGGTCGGCGGTCCTGGTCTCCACCCCGCCCTTCGGGTTCGCGCCCTCCACGGGCCTGATGTCCGCGGGCGAGGGCAGGTAGTCCACCACGGCGTCCAGAAGCGGCTGGACACCCTTGTTCTTGAAGGCGCTCCCCAAGAGCACCGGCACGCACTTCAGCTCCAGGGTCCCGCGGCGGACGATGGAGCGGAGCCTCGCGGCGTCGACCTCGCGGCCCTCCAGGAAGTCCTCGACGAGGTTCTCGTCCACGTCCGCCAGGAGCTCGACTATGTTCGCGCGGGCGGCCCTGGCCTCCTCGGCCATGGCCGGGGGGACCTCCTCCTCCCTTATCGACTGCGGCTCGCGGGGGTCGCGGGAGTAGTAGTAGGCCTTCATCTCGAGCAGGTCGACCACGCCCTCGAACTTGTCCTCGCGGCCTATGGGGAGCTGGAGGAGGACGGGCTTGGCGAGCAGCCTCTCGCGGATCTCGGAGACGCAGCGCAGGTGGTCCGCCCCCTGGCGGTCCATCTTGTTGATGAAGGCCAGCCGCGGCACCCCGTAGCGGTCGCTCTGCCTCCAGACGGTCTCGGACTGGGGCTGGACCCCGCCCACCGCGCAGAAGACGGCGACCACCCCGTCGAGGACCCGCAGGCTCCTCTCGACCTCGATCGTGAAGTCGACGTGGCCGGGGGTGTCTATGATGTTCACCCGGCAGCCCCTCCAGAAGCACGTGGTGGCCGCGGAGGTGATGGTGATGCCCCGCTCCTGCTCCTGGTCCATCCAGTCCATGACGGCCTTCCCGTCGTGCACCTCCCCTATGCGCTGGGAGACACCCGTGTAGAAGAGTATCCTCTCCGTGGTGGTGGTCTTCCCCGCGTCGATGTGGGCTATGATCCCGATGTTGCGGGTGCTCTCTATGGGGTCGGTCTTGGGCAAGTGGTAACCTGGGGCTGCCTCTGGGGCTCGGGCGGCGGAGCGGACGGGGGGCGGGCCTCCCGTGCGGTGCTGGGTTGCGGGCCGGACGCCGGGGCGTCCCGGCGGGATGCGGGCGGGCGGACGCCGGGGCGCGGGAAAGTGCCCGGCCCGGGCTGGGTGGAAGGCGGGTCCGGGCGGGCTACCACCTGAAGTGGGCGAAGGCCTTGTTGGCCTCGGCCATGCGGTGGGTCTCCTCGCGCTTCTTGACCGAGGCCCCGCGGCCCTGGGAGGCCTCCATGATCTCGGCGGCGAGCTTGGCGGTCATGCCCTTCTCGCCGCGGTGCTTGGAGTAGTTGATGAGCCAGCGGATGGACAGGGCCGTGCGGCGGTCGGGGCGGATCTCGACGGGCACCTGGTAGGTGGAGCCGCCGACCCTCTTGCTCTTCACCTCGAGGGCGGGCCGGACCTGGTCCATGGCCTTCTCGAAGACCTTCACCGGATCGTCGTGGGTGCGGTCGGCTATGAGCCCGAAGGCCCCGTAGAGTATGCGCTCGGCGCAGCTCTTCTTGCCGCGCCTCAGAAGGTTGTTGATGAAGCGGGCCACCAGCTTGCTTCCGTACTTGGGATCCGGGAGAGTCTCCCTTTTGGTGACCTCTCTGCGCCTCGGCATGATCTCGGAACCTCCTGGCCCCCAGCGCGTCCGGCCGGCCCCGGACGGTTGGCCGGCGCGGCCCGTCGGCGGGGCCTAGCGTTTACTTGGGGAGCTTGGCCCCGTACTTGCTCCTGCCCTGGCGGCGCTTGGCCACGCCGATGGAGTCCAGGACCCCGCGGATGATGTGGTAGCGGACGCCGGGCAGGTCCTTCACGCGGCCGCCGCGGATGAGCACCACGGAGTGCTCCTGGAGGTTGTGGCCCTCGCCCGGTATGTAGGAGGTGACCTCCATCGAGTTGGAGAGGCGCACGCGGGCCACCTTCCTCAGGGCCGAGTTCGGCTTCTTCGGGGTGGCCGTGTACACCTTGATGCAGACGCCGCGCTTCTGCGGGCACTGCTTCAAGGCCGGCACCGTGTTCTTCTTCAGCTGGGCCTTGCGGCCCTTGCGGATGAGCTGGTTGATGGTGGGCATCTCTGGTCCCCG
>JAISEQ010000017.1 GCA_031264045.1 Deltaproteobacteria bacterium | reverse complement strand
GGCCTTGCCTTGCGCCTCGCGCGAAACTCCTCGCGCGACATCCTGCCGAGACGCACCTGGTCCAGGAGCTCGCTCGGCCTGTCCCCCGTGAACGGGGCGGCGGGAACCGGCCCCGAGATTTTGCCCGCCGACGCGGAGTCGACCTGGGCGATGTCCTCCAGACTCGGACGTCCGGACTTGAACTTGCGGATCACCTCTATCGCGTAGTCCGCGCTGCCCTCCTGCAGCTCCTTTGCCATCACCTGCTGGACGGTCGTCCTGGAGCCGTAGGACGCCGGGCTGTCCAGGACGGCCCGAAACTCCCGGTCATTCATGAGCCGGTCGAAGTCCGGGTGCGCCGTCAGTATCTCCCTGTTGAGACGCTCGCGCTCGGTGGCGGCGTAGGTCTGATGGGAGGACTGCATGAAGGCCCGCCACTGGGTGTCCTGCTCGGCGAAGCGCTTCTCTATGGCGTCCAGACGGCCCCCGTTGTCCCGCTTCGCGAGCTCCGCCGCCGCCTTCACGAGCTTCTTGGCGTCCTCGGCACCCAGGGTGGCGAAGTCCTCGTCCCTGAAGTCGGCCAGCGCGGACATCGCCTTCTGACGCTCCAGCTCCTCCGCTGACTTGCGGAGCTCCGCGAGCTCCTCCTCCTGCCGCTTGGAGTTGAACAGCGCGACGTCGCGGCTGAGCCTCTCCTCCTCGAGCACCTTGCGGAGCTCGGCGGCCTCCTGCCTCGCACGCTCGGCGTCGGTCCTGAACCGGTCGAGCTCCTCAAGCGTCTTCGGGTCCGGACCGGGCGGGGCCGCCGGGACGGCGGGCTCGGGGGGCGGCACGACCGGCCCGAGGTCGAGCTCCTTCTTCACCAGCTCCGGGGCCGGGAGGGGGCTGTCGGCCTCAAGCTTCTCCCGCCTCTCGATGTCCTCCTTCGCAAAGTTGCGCACTGCCATGTCAAATCCTCCTTAGTTCGGTTATCGCGTCCAAGATGTCCGAAGCCTCCCTGTAGCGTCCAAGCAGCAGGACCGCCTCGGTCGCGAGAGACGGCTTGAGCAGGGCCTCCACCGCGATCTTGCGGGTCATGTCGCCCCACCTGTTCGTCTCTTCCCTGAGCCACGCCGTCAAGGCGTCGAGCCCCTTGCCGTTCTCCAGGAGCGGCAGGAGCCGCCTATCTCTTTCCACTTCTGAGCCCCATCACCCTGTCGCGGGAGGTCCCCACTGCCTGCGTCGGCGCCGGCCGGACGGCCTGCGCCGGACGGCGGACCGGACCCTTCATGGACGGGGCCCTCACCACGTTGGGCTGGAGGGCCCCCGCCGGCTTCCGGCATCCGGAACATGCCATGTCACTTCTCCTTCGGCGGGGCGGCGGCAGCCGCCTTCCCCGCCAGGTCCATTATCCTGTCGTAGCCCTTCTGGGAGGTGCGCCTCTCGCGCTTCCTGCACTCCTCCCGACGGACGCGCATCTCCTCGTTCTCCTTCACCTGCTCGTCCCAGGTTTCCGGAGGACGGTAGTCGCCCAGCATGAGCGTCAGATTCTTCATGTCAGCCTCCGTACAGCGGGACCAGGTAGCTGCTCGCCCCGACGGCCACCGGCATGTAGCCGACGGGCGCTCCCATGAGCGCCGTCCTCGCGCCGTAGACCGTCGAGGGGAGTGCGGAACCCGGAGCCTGGGCGGGGACGGAGCCGGTGATGCCGGCCTTCAGGAACCCCGCGCCGTCGACCGCGTCCTTGATGAGATCGTCCAGGTGGTCGTCCAGGTACTGGCCTATCTGGGCCAGAATGAGGGCGATGATCTGGTTCTTGGAAAGAAGCGTCGTGCCGGGCGAGAGCGGGTTGCCCTCGTCGTTCTCGAAGACCCCGGCTATCTTCGCCGGCTCCGTGGCGGAGGCTATCGCCTCCTCCATCTCGGCGCAGGTCGGGACCGTCGCTCCGGGGGCGAGCACTCCTCCGCCGCAGGTGCCGATCTCGCCCAGGATCTTCGCCGGGTCCGCGTCGGCGGACGCCGCGGCCGACGCGGCGGCAATGGCCGCCGTCATCTCCGCGCAGGTCGGGACCGCCGCGCCGGGGGCGAGGACCCCTCCGGAACAGGTGGAGATCTCGCCCAGGATCTTCTCGGGGCTGAAGCATTCCAGCGCCTGGTCGAGCTCGGCGCAGGTGACAACCTTGCTGCCGGGGGCGAGCGACAGGCCGTCGCAGCTCTTCAGCTCCTTCAGGATGTCCGCCGGGGTCGGGTAGGGCTTGAGCCTCGGCTGGAGGTCCTCGGCGAGACCCTGCAGGGTCGCGCCGTCCGCGTCGATGCCGCCCGTCACGGTCGGCGAGACGATGCCGGGGTTCAGGAGCTTCACCTGCTCCAGGGTCCCCCCGACGATTATTTCAACAGGTCCGCAGGGCATGGTCATTCTCCGAAATACAGCCGCGAGGGCCGGGACGGCCAGGCGGACAGGGGGTGCGCCATCATGTATATGAGCACGGTCCCCACGGCGCCGGCATCGTTCAGTATGAAGCGGTACGCGCCCGGAATGTCAAGAAGTCTGTAGTTGTCGCAGGCCGTGAGCGACCACTCGCACCCGTCGGTCATCACCCAGTTCTCGGCCAGTATCTCGGCCTGGTACTTCGTGATGTCGGGGAGCACCCCGCAGGGCTGCACGTCCACTTCCGGCGGCTCGAATGCCTTGTACATGATACGTCGAAGACAGGCCGCCTGCAAGAGTTTCGGCTTCAGCGGGTCAGGCTGGACCGGGGAGTTCGCGAAGTTGAACGCGAGAAGCTCCACCATCCAGCCGGGGCTTATGTAGAAGGGCTCGGACGCGACGTCCACGGAGGTCTCGTCGAAGATCGCGTGCGGTATGACGTATCCCTGGGCCATCAGCTCACCAGCAGCTCGGGGACCGGCGTGTCCTCCAGCCTCCAGGTCATGAACTCCATGAGGAAGTTCTCCCCGTCAAGGATGTCCGTCTCCTCCAGCTCGAAGCGGTAGGTTCCGGGCAAGGTTATGATCTTCTGCGGGCAGGCGCGGGTGAATATCCACTTGTGCGCCCCGCCCAGGCTCATGCGGCTCTTGTACATGTCGGAGCCCGCCGTGCCGCCGGCGCGGCCCACCAGCACCAGCCAGGTGAAGATCCGCCTCCCCTCCGGGAGGCCGTGCGCGGTGAGCATGACGGCGGTTCCGGGAGTCACGACCACCCTGCGGGAGAAGGCCTGCGACCGGTCCGACTCCTGGGAGAAGACGATGTCCCTGTTGAACTCGCGCGGGCGGACGGCGGAAGGCGGCGGGCCGCATTCCTCGTATCCGGTCACCACAGCCATGATACCCCCAGTCCCAGGACAAGCCCGGCCAGCATCCCCCTGAGCGCGGCGCAGCAGGGACACTTCAGATAGAAGAGGTGATAGAACAGGTCGTAGAAACGGTTCGGCGGCTTCGGGGTCCCGTCCGCCAGCTCGCCCTTGCAGAAGTTGAGCCGCACGTAGACGGCCCACGGCCTCGGGAAGCGGGAGAGCCCGTCCTCCATGGCCTCCATGGGGTCACGCATCGGGTATCTCCCCGACCGCGTCCAGGGCCGCGAGCTCGGCGAAGAGCACCTTCGCCATCTTCACGTAGGTCCTCCACAGCCGCTCGTTCTTGATGGGCTCGACCACGACGGGGTCGTCGTAGTAGACCCTGCGGAGGGCCATGTTGCCTATGGTCCCGTCGGGGTTGAAGTGGATGTCCCCGTAGCCCTCGATGTTCACGTCGAAGCTCCCGTCCGGGAGCACCATGGAGACCTTCCCGGAACCCCGGCCTATGACGTAGGCGGCGTCGCCCTTGCGGAAGTCAAGCATCTGTCACCTCAGTAGGCGCCCGGAGGCGGGACCGCCCCCTGGAGGGCGGCGAGAAGGTATTCGGAGGGGAGCGCCGCCGGAGCGGGCGCGACCGGCGCGGCGGGGGGAGGCATGACCGCCTCCGGAGGCAGGCCGGGAGGCAGACCGGGAGGCACGGCTCCGGGAGGAGGCATCATCGCCTCTGGGGGAAGCCCCTGGGGCACGGCTCCGGGAGGGGGCATCATCGCCTCCGGGGGAAGCCCCGGAGGCGGGGCGGCCATCTCGGGCGGGACCGCCGGCAGATCCGCCGGCGGACCTCCGGTGCCAGGTGGCGCGGGCTCGCCTCCCGGCATGGGAGGCGGCGCGTCGCCGCCGAACCTTATCCGGGAGACAATCTCGTTCGGGACGCCCATGGCGTTGAAGATCTGCCTGAGCGACCACTCGATTATGGGGCCCAGGTCCGCCATCCCGTTGAGGGTCCCGACTATCTGGAGGAGGTCCATCGCGTCGTTGCGGCGTATCTCCTTGGCGAGGAGCCCGGAGGAGCCCTGCGGGTGGACCAGGCAGTCGCCCTTCACGTCGGGGTCGTCCTCGTAGAGCATGTTCATGCTGTAGATGAGCCGCCCCATCGGGCCGAAGACCCCCCGGTCGATGTTGTCCACCGCCGCCTGGATGGACTTCACGGCGTTGGACTGGAGCGTCGCCATGCCCCTGAAGGTCCTGTTGGCCCCCGTGCCCACCGCCGTGCCGTGGAGCGCGGCGGGGATGTTGGTCACCATGTGCGCCAGCTCCGTGAAGTAGTCCATGATCTTCACGTAGTCCCCGACGTTCGAGGGGATGACCAGCGGCCTTATGGCCGGCTGGGAAGACGACCCCAGGTCGCTCTCCGCCATGATGACGCTTCCGGGAGCGAAGGAGGCGATGTCCTCGCCCTTCAGGTGCTTCGCCAGCCGGGAGTAGTCCACCTCCATTATGGGCGCGGAGGCGTTGGCGGCGTTCAGGAGCATGTACCTGAGCGCCACCAGGTAGGCCCGCTCCACGTCGCGGAGCCGCTGGGCTATCCCGTAGTTGGGGATCCTGTCGCGGGTGCGGTAGAAGCTGGCCGTGAAGACGGGCCGGTCCATCACCGTGTCGGACGGCATCACGTGGCACTGGACGGTGTAGCCGCCGATGACCGTGACGGAGGCGTTGTAGAACTCCTTCGCGTCCAGTCCGGAGAGGCCGTACTCCTGAAGCTCCCTCCCGGAGAAGAAGCCGTAATGGACCAGCGCGTCGATCGTCTCCCCGCACCTGACCCAGTGGACCAGCTGGTCGTCCATCTGGTCGGGGTTGGGACTCATCCACTTGAAGTTGTAGCGCTCCTTCGTCTCGGTCTCGGTCAGGAGCGCCAGGACGTTCTTGCCTATGTAGCTCTTCACCTTCGCCATCTCCAGGAGATGCCTGCGGGTGTAGCGCTTGCGGAGGCAGACCCCGGTGCCGCGCTGGGTGTCCGGGGAGTCGGGGGAGTACCACATGTCCCAGGGGGACACGGCCTCCCAGCGGTAGAAGATCTCGCGGGCCGGCCTCACCCGGTCCCCCTTCCAGGCGAGCCGGGACGCGCGGACGGGGAAGGGGCCGTGCAGCCCGGCGTAGGGGTAGGTCACGAAGTTGTAGAGGAAGTCCCCCATCGCCTCGCGCCAGTTGCCCTCGACGGTCTGGTCGAAGATGAGCCGCTCCATCCGCCGGGCCGCCTCCTCGGAGCGCTCGCGCTCCCGGAGCCTGGCCCGGTTCGCGACGTCCTCCGCCAGCGCCGCGAGGTCGCCCTGGAAACCCTGGCCGAAGACGGCCTCCTTCACCTCGGCGACGGCGTCCTCGATCCCCGAGTCGGAGAGCTGCGGGACCGGCGTGGGGGCCAGCACCCAGGGCAGGTCGTCGGCGGAGACCAGGCTCTCCATGAGAAACGCCTGCACCACCCCGGTCTTCATGGCCGTGAGGTTCACGTGGGCGTTGACCTTCAGGAGCTCGGCCACCTCGCGGTCCTTCGGGGAGAGCACCCCGTTGGACTGGTCGTAGCACTCGCGGAGGGTCTGCCTGAGCGACCGGCCCCCCACGAGCTCGGTCCCCTGCCAGTTGACCGCCTCCCGGTAGCGGGCGACGGCTATCCGGGACAGGTTGTCCTGGGCCTTCACGTCCGGCTTGTCCGTGCCGGAATCGTAGGAGAAGGTCATGCCCCCACCATTATCCGGCCCCGGAGGGCGTTGGCCCTGTTGACGGCCTCTATGGCGCGGGACATGTCGGGCGTCCCGGAGTCGCGGTTGATCTCCATGGCCGCGTACTGGAGCGCGTCGGCCACGTGGGACGCCTCGTTCTTCTCGGGCCGGCTGGAGTAGGCGGCCTGGACCGTCCCGAGGATACGGTGGCGCTTGTAATGGTAGTCCCCGGCGAGCGCGGCCACGAGCTGCTCGCAGTGCGACGACACCATGAGGCCGCCGTAGGTCCTGTTCAGGAGCGAGGCCACGGCGGAGATCCTCGTGTCGGGGTTGTTGGTCCGGGGGAGGGTCACGTCGAAGCCGGCGTTCTGGAAATGGGTGGCGGGCGAGAGGCCGGTGTAGGAGTCGCGGGCGTTCGCCGGGTCGCAGGAGACGGTGATCGTCTCGCACCTGCGGTACCTGGACGAGAGGAGCGACGTGAGGGAGTCGAGGAAGGCGTCCAGGCCGACCTCCAGGCCGCAGAGCTCGTCTATCACGCACCAGCGGGTGTTCTGGAGCTGGACCACGACGGCGGCGGGATGGATGCCGGAGGTGTCCACGCCCACGACCACGGGCTGGTAGTAGAGCGGGTCCAGCCTGCCCTTCGAGACGTGGGTCTCGCGGCTGAAGGTGGGGAAGACGGGCTTGCCCTCCCTCAGATCCGCGTCCATGAGGCAGTAGAGCGACTCTATCTGGGCCGTCTTGCCCTCGGTCTCCAGAAGCCCTATCTGCCTGCGATAGTAGTCGAGCCCGCCCTCCAGGTTCTCCAGGTTCTCCGCCTCCGGGTTGGCCTCGTAGGTGACCTTCCCCTCGGAGTCCTCCCTGCGGAAGGCCGCCGGGGGCTGGGTGAAGGAGTCTATCTTCAGGACACCCGCCTCGGTGCGGAGCGACGGGCGCTCGAAGTAGTTCAGGAGCCAGTGGCCGCGCGGGGGACGGTTGAAGTCCATGAGCACCCCGCCCCAGCGGCACCCGCCCGCCCGCTTCGAGGGGTAGCGGCCCACGCGGGAGGCGCCGGCGAAGAGCACGTCAGAGGTTATCTCGGTCGCCTCGTTTATCCAGCACCCGGTCCAGTTGGCGGAACGGAACTTCTTCGCGTCCTCCCCCGTCTGGGCGCTCCAGAGCTCCACCTCCATGTGGGCCTTCGTGCCGTCCGGGAGAGCGAAGGCGAAGACCCCGCGCCAGGGCGCGTTGCCCAGCGTGATGTCCCCCGTGTGCTCGGGCATGACCTCCATGATGGTCCGCCGGGTGCTCGACAGGTTGGGGTAAGATGCGCGGATGACCCCCCAGCGGCTGTAGCGGATGTTGTCAGCCGGGTCGGGGTCCTGGGCCATGGCGTAATAGAGCATGTCCATCGCCATGACGGTGCTCTTGCCGGAGCCGAAGGGGCCCATAATCATCTTCACGTAGGCGTCCGACTCGTGGACCAGCTTCCCCGTGGGGGTGTACTTGTAGAAGAAGCTCATTCGGGCGCCCCCACTTTCTCGGGAGCCTCCTCGGCGTCGGACTCGGGCGTCACGGCGACGGCGGGACCCTCGACGACGGCAGGACCCTCGACGTGCCGGAGCTTCGGGTTGTCGAGCACGGGGATGTTTATCTGGACGGCCACGGACGGGCCGACGGGACCCGTCTGCACCTGCTGGTCGAGGCCGGCGGAGCGGATGAGCGCCACGAAACCCTTCACGTACTCGTCGATCTTGCAGTCCCCCTGCATCAGCTTGGAGTAGAGCCGCTCGGTGAGCGGCCCCAGCATCTCCTCGACCCTGAAGACCTGCGGGGCGAGCGGCCCGAGCCGGTCCACGCGGGCCCGCTCGGACTCGCACAGCTTCCTGAACTCGACGGTCTCGACCAGGTCCAGGAGCTCGTCCGCCTCCATCCCGTAGCTCTCCGCCATCTCCTCCGCGGAGCCCATGCGCACCGGCGCCGGGAGGCTCATGTGAACCCACTCGCGGGCCAGCGAGGGCCATCTGTGACGGTCGAGAACTGCCATGGTCATCCTGGGAAAATGCCCCGCGCCGCCAGAGAGCCGGGGCGGCGCGGGGAGGGGGGCGGAAAGGAACGCCCCCGGACCGGAGGGGGAGGAATACCGCCCCGGCCCGCTGTCAGACAATCGACTTGAGCCTCTCTGCGAGTTCCCGCCGGAGCCTGTCGGCCAGGTCCGCGAACCCGACCTCCCTGTCCCGGCTGCGGAAGCCCAGGCACCTCAGCTCGCTCCTGCGGCCGAGGAGCGGCTCCAGCGGCTCGGACATCCACCTCTTCAGCGCCTCCGGATCGGGGCCGTCACGGGGCCGGACGCGGGTCACAGCGCCTCCGCGTCCCGCACGAGGGTCAGCGCGGGAGCCTCGGGCCGGAACACGATACGGAACAGCTCGTCCTCATATCTCTCGCAGACGAGCTCCCCGTCGACCCGCCACGCGACCAGCCAGGTCCCGGCGGGATGCTCAGAGAGGCCGGACCTGCTGAACCGCAGGTACAGCCTGCCCCCGTCGAGCAGGACTCCGGCCTCCCCCACCAGTTCGGTCACCTCGT
>JAISEQ010000474.1 GCA_031264045.1 Deltaproteobacteria bacterium | reverse complement strand
CCCTGCGGTCGCCCTTGGGGTACGGGCTCGGGATCTTCCTGGCCTCCGGGGGGATGCGCGGCAGCACCGGCTGGAAGGAGCCCAGCCGCGGGCTGTCGGAGGAGCGGTAGCGGCCCAGCTGCACGAAGGGGTTGTAGCCGTGGGCGGTTATCTCGGCCGCGAGCCTGCCCAGGCGCTCGCTTTCCGGGGATCCGTCGGCGTACTCGAGAAGGTCCGGGTGGTCGTCTATGAAGGAGGTCGTGAACTCCGCCCTCTGGAACTGGGGATCCTTCAGGAGCTTCCGGTAGAAGGGGATGGTGTGCTTGACCCCCCCTATCGTGTACTCCCCGAGCGCCCTCTCCATCACGCCCAGGACCTTGGGCCAGTCCCGGCCGTAGGCTATGAGGAGCGCCCCGGCGGAGTCGTAGTTGGAGGGGAAGTCGTAGCCGGCCGACAGGTTCGAGTCGAGCCTGATGCCGGGCCCGCCGGGGGACACGTAGCGGTTCACCATCCCGGAGTTGGGGGTGAAGTCGTCCTGGGGGTCCTCCATGTTGATGCGCACCTGCATGGCGCACATGGAGCCCTCCCGCCCCAGGGGCCGCTCCTTCAGCTCCGCCCCGAAGGCTATCGCTATCTGGTCCTCCACCAGGTCCACGCCGTGGCGGACCTCGGTTATGCCGTGCTCCACCTGGAGGCGGGTGTTCACCTCTATCATGTACGGATCGCCCGAGGGGGTCACCAGGAACTCCACGGTGCAGAGCGAGCTGTAGCCAACCTTCGCCACCAGCTCGCGGGCGTAGCCCTTCAGCCGGTCGCGGAGCTCGTGGGTCATGCCGGGCCAGGGGGAGGGGGTGATCTCCACCAGCTTCTGGTTCGCCCTCTGGATGGTGCAGTCGCGCTCGTCGAAGCAGATGATGTTCCCGTGGCTGTCGGCGGCCACCTGGATCTCGATGTGCCGGACGTTCTCCAGGAGCTTCTCCACGTAGAGCCTGGGGTTCCGGAAGCTCGCCTGGGCCAGGGTGCTCGCCCTCTGGAAGGCGTCCTCCAGCTCGCCGCGGTCGTGGACGGGGATGATTCCCCTGCCGCCGCCCCCGCCCTCGGCCTTCAGCATGACCGGCAGGCCCAGCTCCCGGACCGCCAGCTCCGCCTGCGGGATGTCCACCGCGTCCTCGGAGCCCGGCACCACCGGGATGCCGAGGGCCCTGGCTATCTTCCTCACCTCCACCTTGTTGCCCAGGAGGTTCATGGACTCGGCGGAGGAGCCTATGAACGTTATCCCGGCCTTCTCGCACAGGGCGGGGAAGCGGGCGTCCTCCGAGGCGAAGCCCCAGCCTGGGTGTATGGCTATGCATCCCCTCCTGGACGCGAGCTCTATTATGAGCTCCAGGTCCAGGTAGGCCTGGGGGTCGGATCCCAGGAGCAGGAGCTCCTGGGCCGAGGACGCCGCCGGCGCGGTCTTGTCCACCTCGGTCGCGGTCATTACGGCCACGGCCTCGAAGCGGTCGCGTATGGCGCGGCAGATGCGCCGCCCCGAGATGCCCCTGTTGGCCACCAGTATGGGGCGGCCCTTAACCTGACTTAAGACTGAGTTGAAGTCGCTCATGTGAACCTGGAGGCGGGAGGCGGCCCGGGGGCAGGGGGGGCGGCCCCGCGCGGCGCCGTCGGGTTCGCGCGGGGGCCGGTTCCGTGCCCGGAGGGGGCTCCGGCAAGGCGTTGAGGCGGAAGGCGGTCGGATGCCGCCGGGACTTTGGGAGGAGCGTGGGCGCCTGGCCCGGCCGGAAGGCCGGGCATGTGGCTGCCGGCCGCGGTCCGTACCTGCGGGGCCGGACGCGGCGGGACGGGGCCGGGAACGTGCAGGGCGGCGGGCGACCGCCGGAGACCGGGAAGGCCGGCGGGCCGGGAAGGCACCGGGCCGGATCGGGCGGGAAGGCCGGGGCGTCAGTCCGGGGGGAAAAGCACCGTCCCCGACCACAGCGATCTGGGGCCCCGGGAGGTCTCGACCACGAGGGCGCCGCCGGCGTCCAGCCCCGCGATTCTCCCCTCGAGGGCGAGCTCCCCTTCGGAGGCCGCGGGAGCCGGGCGCTTGACCAGCACCCGCCTGCCCATGCCGTAGAGCCGGCTCGCGGCGGCGTCCATGAGGTCCGGGAAGCCCGTCCTGAGGACGGGAGCGCAGGGGTTCCGGCCGGGGCCTCGGTCCGGGACCGGAGCCCTGCCGGAAGGGGCCCGTGCGGCGGGCGGCAGGAGCGCAGAACCGGCATTATAGCGCGCAATCACGTTTTTAGCCAGTCTCTTCCACAGGCCGAAGGGCCCTCCGGAGCCCGCGGAATCTTCCGGCAGCGCCCCCGGCGGGGGTGCCGAGGGGTCCCTGCCGCCGTCCTCCTCACTCAGATCCGGAGGCCTGCCGACGTTCAGCCCTATACCTGCCATGAGCGCCCCCCGCCTGTTCTCGAGCAGGATTCCCCCCGCCTTGCGGCCGTCCAGGATCAGATCGTTCGGCCACTTGATGAGGATCCGGGTTCCCGTCTCCTCCTCCAGGGCCAGGGCGAGCATGGCGGCCATGGCCGCGGGGGCGGCGCTTCCCTCGAAGGGTGGCCTGAGGGGGAGCCTCATGGAAGCGTAGACGTGCCCGGGGGGGGACGCCCACGTCCTCCCGTACCGGCCCCTCCCCCCTGTCTGGCTCTCGGCGAACAGGCTGGAGAGCTCCGGGAAGAGGTCTTTGCCCAGAAGCTCCCAGGAGCTGTCCAGGGCCGACCGGACTTCCCCTGTCCTGTAGAGGAGCCCGCCCCCGATTTCCAGAAGCTCCCGCGAAGGTTCCGGAGGACGATCGGCGGGGGGGGCGGTGTCCGTTCCGTAGGGTTTCATGGGGCCTCGCGAAAGCCGGGGATGTCCCCCGCAGGTGCCGTTCCCTGACCGGAGGCGGCCGCGCGGCGGGCGCCGCCCTCTCGGGGGGGCGCCGGGGAGGGTAGGGTAGGGGCTTCGGTCCCGGAACCGGTACGGTTCCGTGCCCGCCGGGCAGGGGCTCCGGGTACGGAGCGGCCGGGGAAGGGCCGGCTCCGGCTCGGCCGGGCCCGGAGGTGCCGATCCGGAAAGGCTCCGAACCGGGAAGGGCTTCGGGGGGCCGGCAGCGGGAGGACTCATTGTAACGGCTTGACGGTCTCCGATTCCACCCTGGCGGGGGTGCCCGGGGAGCCGTCGGGGGTGGCCGCGGAAAGCTCCGGGCCGCAGCGGTTCACGGGGCGGCGAGGAGCGGGCGCCGGGGCGGGAAGCGGCGAAAGGAACGTGGGCGGGTATGGCGGGAGCCTCCGGAAAGGGATGCGGAGGGGGAGCTGTGAGAAGGTTCGGGGCGTGAGAAAGATCGGAAGCGGAGAGCGGGTAGGAG
>JAISEQ010000456.1 GCA_031264045.1 Deltaproteobacteria bacterium | reverse complement strand
GCCCAAAGCCCTCTCGCCTCTTGCCCCTGCCAGCGGGCCAGATTTAATTTCCGGGGTAATACTGTTACGAAAAACCGTTGTTGTCGGCCCGCATTATCCTCCCCACGATGTCCTCGGACACTCCCAGCTCCTCCGCCACTGTCTTGTCGATCCAGTGGGAGGAACCGTCAGTCCGATCCTTCTTCAACGTTCCCAGGATGTCGGCTTTCACCCTCTTAAAATCGTAGATCTTGGTCCTGCCAGAGCGCGGGTCATCATTCAGCCCGTCGAGGCCGAGCTCCATGAACCGCCTCCTCCACTTCCTTACTGTGTTGACGTGCATGTGGAGGTCCTGCGCGATCATGCCATCGCCAATGCCGTTGTGGCTCATGAGCATTGTCTTGTGACGTAAAAAGTCTCGATGCGGCGTGGTATGACAACGAAGCGAAGCAAGCACGGTGGCCATAATTCCGGCTGCGATAACGGTGGGGGGGGGCAGTTCGGGACATGGCTTTCCCCTTCCGAACCCACCATAATCTCTTTTGGGGAAAATGGGCAACATAATTAGGTATAATTATGTATTACCCTTTCATTTAAATATGAACGATTTGGGCGGCGAGATGCCCTCCCTCATCTGCTCCTTGTAAGGTCCCGTGTCCCCCCCATTCGTTCATATTTCCATGAAAGGGTAATAAAATTTAAACAACACGTACTTTTGCAGCTGCACAGCAGTATGCTGATTCTTTTTGTGTTTATTTTTGATGCTAAGTATTGCACCGAGATATTGGATTAGCACTGTCGTAGGTGATCGAAAGATACATTTTGTGCAATTTAGGCTTGCGTTAACTTAACTCCGATATTACCCCAAATTGCAAATCCTTGTAAAAATTGAACTGTGCAGTTATGAAGGGGCTCAGGCCGGGCCTGTCGCAGATGGAAACGGCATGGGACGCAGATAAAATTGCAGGATGGCGAAGGCCCAATCGCCTTTCAGTTTTCCGAGCCATTCGCCTGGAGACGTTCGCGGGGATAAGAACTGAACCAGACCCGAGCTCCCGAGGGGAGGGCGACGGCGTAGGGGACTCGTTTCCGGCTGCGGGCTCCCTGCATTCCCCAAGCTTCGCGGGAGACCGGTCTCGCTGGACGACGTCCGGGCCGGTGCAAGAAATCCTGTCCGGACGATCTCCGGTTGACTAAAAAACTCAATCTTGTAATATGTGAACAAATTCATGACAGAGTACGTCCGGGTCGCCACCTCCTGCCCTGAACCTGCTGGCTTCTTCCGAACGAGCCAGGGGCTCCGGGTACTTTTCCACTGTTTCTGGAACCGCAGTCACGCGCAGCGTCAGATAAGGAGAGAGATGAGAACTCAGACTGAGTCATCGGGGACGCCGGGGGTTTCCCTGCGGGTCGCGGGGGCGGCGCTGTCGGCGCTCCTGGCCGTATCGCTTCTCTGTTCTTCGGCCGTCATGGGCCAGGCGGCCGGCGGCGCCTCCGCGCCTGCAACGTCTTCCGTCGGAGATGTCTCGGGAGGGCCTCCTTCGGGAGGGCCCGCGCCCGCGCTTCAGGACTCCGCCTTCGACGCCAGGACGGCCTCCAATTTCAGCGAGGTGGAGAAGGTCTACGGGCCATTCACGGACGAGCAGGTCGCGAGGCTCGACCGGGACAGGTTTCTCCTTGTCCCCCGCGTCCCGGAGGCGAAATCGGAGTTTTTCCGGGAAAACAGTTTTCTGTATGACGAGATGCTCGCCCGCTTCGACATGATGGGAGGCCCGGACTTCGAGTCCGAGCGCTCCCCTGAACATGCCCGCTTCATAGGCCCCGACGTGGTGCTCCACGCCTTCCACAAGTATTTCTCCGAGCGCCTGAAGGAGGTCGAGAAGAATGTCCTTCCGCAACTTGTGGGGTCTATGCTTCTGGGAACCTACGAGAATGCCCTGGCCCTCAGATCCCAGGCGCCCGAAGGGGCTCGTCCCGCGTGGGATCTCGCCATAGCCCAGATGGCGGTCCCCCTCGTGCTGATAGAGACCCGCGCACCCAGGCCGGCCGTCCTGATGGAACCTGAGCAGGAGGGGCTGGACACCCTCGAGGCGGCTCTTTCGAATTTTGCCGAGCGCGAGGGAGATCTGCCCGAGCCTCTCCGCGAGTCGGTCCGCTCCGCGCTGAGGCGGGTCTTCGAGACGCCCGGGGCCGGGGTCCAGCCGGCTCCCGGCTCGCCCGGCTCGGTGGTCGTGCCGGGGCAGGGGGCGCGGCCCACGGACGCCGAAACGTCCGTGCCCGCCGCTGACGCCGGGCCGGACCCCGCCGGGGCACTGGGACTCGTCCCAGCCTACAATGCCGACTCGGCCGACTGGACCCAGTTCGTCCCGAGAGCTCATTACTCGGAGAGCTCCGCCAGCAGGGCCTACTTCCGGGCGACCGTCTGGCTGGGGCAGCTGGGCTGGCCGCGGGACGATCCCGGATCGCTCCCGGCGGTGGTGTGCTGGTCCGCGGCCCTGTCCGGTCCGGGGGGGGAAGGCTTCAGGAAGGCGGCCGCAGCAATCGCGGGTGACGGGCAGAAGGCTCCGGAGTCACCTCTCGGCGCCTGGAGGGCAGTCATGGACATCACCTCGTTCTTTGCGGGCTTCCCTGCCGACCCGTCCCTTCAGGAGGCGATGGAGGCCGTCTCGGACGGCCCGGACGGCACGGCGCCAGGGGCAGGCTCTCCCGGCGACGCCGCATTCCTCTCCGAGCTCGCCCCCCGGATGGCGGCGGTTTCGCCGAAGGCAGCCGGCATTGCCGCGCTCCGAGAGGGAGCCTACGCCGGGAAGGGCGTCGTGACCGTCTTTCCCCAGCGCCTTACCGTTCCCTGGCTGATCGCCTCCGAGCTGACCGCCGAGAAGGCACGTCCTGCCGGGCAGGGGGCCTCCGCGAGAAGGCTCACCGATCTGCCGAACCTCTTCTCCGGGCTCTACCTGGCGTACGCCCTCGGGTCGCCTTACGCGGGGGGCCTGCTCGAGCGCCAGCTAGCCGAGTACAGGGACTGGCAGGAACCCGCCCCGGGAACCCCGGACAGGGTGCTCGGGCTGAGGCTCAGGGCCCTGGAGGCCAGGGCGCGGGAGATCCGCGAGTCGATGGGCCGCCTGACCGACTCCGACTGGAACGTCTCGTTCGCGTCCGCGTGGTTCTGCGCTCTCAGATCGTTTTCCCGCGTATACGGGGAGGGCTACCCCCTCTACATGCAGGGTTCCGCGTTCGGGGCCAGGCAGCTGGAGACCCTCCTGGGCAGCTTCACCGAACTGAAGCATGACAGCGTCCTCTACGAGAAGCCCAACTACGCCGAGTTCGGGGGAAACGACGACGAGGCCAGGCCAAGGCGGCTTCCGAAGGGCTTCGTGGAGCCCAACCTGGAGTTCTGGGACAGGATGACGGCGGCTGTCGGCGCCGTCGAGGCAGGTTTCAGGAGAAACGGCCTGTTCCCCGGCCATCTTGAGGAGTACGGGAAGCTCGCGGAGTTCGGCTCGGCGGTTTCCCGTCTTTCGGGCATAGCCCGCCAGGAGCTTGCCGGGACGGCCGTGAGCGATGAAGACTACGAGTTCGTCCGCACCTTCAGGCTCGAGGAGATGGCGGAGAGGGACACCGAGTGGGGGGATGAAGGTTCCGAGACGGACCTCTCGGGCCTGGTGGTGGACATACAGACAGTGCTCCCGTCGGGGGACGAGCCGGGAGGGGTCCTCCACGAGGCTCTGGGCCCCCCGAGCGTGATGCTGGTCCTGGTGGGCAACGACGGCGACCGGAGGATCGTCGTGGGCGTCGCCTACAACCATTTCGAGTTCATCGTCCGCGGGATGAGGCGGCTTTCCGATCCGGCCTGGAAAGCCGCGGCCTATCAGGGGCTGGATACCGGCGTGAACTTCTCCTCCCCGCCTGATCCGGCCCTGCCAGGCCTCCCCCCGAAGCCTTTCTGGTACGGGCCGACCTTGGAGTAGCCGGTCCGGCCGCGGCCCGCCCTTTTCCGTCCGACCTGTCTCGCCCCCTCGCCCCGGAGCCTCCTTCGCCTTCGTCCCCGCACCCCGGCGGGACGGAGCCTGCGGGAGGGGGCCGTGGGCGGGGAGGCGGGGAGGCCGGGAGGCCGGAGGGACGGGAGGGATGGGAAGGGCGGCGGAAATGAAGAGGACTACAGGACACTCAAGACCTTGCCCGGAAACTCTTTCTGGCCGGGAAGTGGGGAGCCTTGTCAAAAAAGTCGCATGAGAAGCAGGAGAACGGGAGTTCGTAACAATGTCCGTACGGCATAAGGACCTCTGCCCGGGCCTGAGCCGGTCGTTCAAGGTGGCCTTGTCCCTTTTGGCCGTGGTGCTTGCCTTTGAGCTGCCCCCCCCGGAACGGCTTTCGGCTCAGGGACCTTCCCGTGAGGAGGGGCGGGCTGTCTCA
>JAISEQ010000099.1 GCA_031264045.1 Deltaproteobacteria bacterium | reverse complement strand
GACAGGTTGCCGGGAACAGTGTTTCCTGGAAACCCGTCAGCTGACGGTGATTTTCAATGCTGGCGAATGGACATTCAGTTTAACGAATTAAAGTATTATAAATCCCAATCTCCTGCATTCCTTGTCCGTTTCAAGTTTTCCGCTCCAGACTGAGATTCCCTGCTCCCGCATCCGGTCTCCGGACAGATGTCCGTCCGGACAGCCGTCCAAAGGACCGTCAATGATGCCTGAGCCTGCAGGCGCGTGTTCCCCCGCGTTTAGGGAAATGCGCTTTGCAGCACGGCATCCTGTCAAAAACAAGTGAAAGGAATGGCAGTGCCAGAATCATCCCTGCCGGAAGCGGCAGACCGGAGCACGGGCAAAAGACTGCCGGCTGTTTCGGGCGTGAGGTACGTTTGAAGACGAAGAACTGTCTCAAGACGGCAACTGGATGCCGGCCTGAACGGGCGTCTGGCGCAGTCATGCCTCTCCCGCAGGCCATGTCCGGAACCTGCCCCGGGAACCTCGCGGTCCCCCGACAGAAACCCGGCTGTCCGCAAGCCTCGGAACCTCAGTGGTTCCTGAGCCGCTCGGCAAGAAAGCGCAGGACCTTCCTCCGTTCCTTGCCTCCCATGCTCTCAGTCCTGGTCATGAGGATGTCCAGACGTTTTAAAAGCTCATCTCTCTTGGAAGACGACAGGAGGCCGGCCGCAGGGCCGGTCGCCGCCTGGAGGGCCTCTGTCCAGCGCCTGGCCATCGCCAAGGCCGTCAGGAGATTCAGGAGGCAGCTCTCCTTCAAATCCTGGAAGGCGGGCGAGATCTCCTCCCTGGGAAGGCTGTCGAAGACCGCCTGGGCCTTCTTGGGCTCGCCCAGGCGGCCGTAAAGGCCGATGAGGGTGACGGCGGCCTTGGCCTTCTCTATGCAGAGCTCCTCCTGGTCGCCCCAGACGCCCATGGCGTCGTAGACGGCCTGGGCCTTGCGCGGCTCGCCCGCCTCCTCCAGTATGGCCACGAGGTTCACGGCGGCCTTGGCGTGCATGACGTCCATCTCGACGGACGAGCCCCAGCCCGGCATGCCTGAATAGAGGTCCCTTGCCTTCCTGAGCATCCCGGCCTTTCCGAGGATCAGGATGATGTTCACCAGGGCGCCGGCCCTCTGGATGTCCATCTCCTCGCAGTCGGAACCCCAGGGCCCCAGGGCCAGGAAGATCTCCAGTGCCCCGTGGCCGTCCCCCTGGCGGCCCAGGAGCCTGATTACCGAGTGGGCGGCCTCGGCGCGGTCAAGGTCCTCGGCCAGAATCCCCCGCCCGGAGGGCATCCGCCTGAAGACGGAGAGCGCCCCCTCCAGGTTGCCCTTGAGCTCGTAGACGGAGATCATGGCGGCCGAGGTCCGCGAGCGCATGACCCAGACCTCCCGCTGGTCCGGGAAGCTCATTATGTAGTCGTACATCTCGCGGGCGTCCGCTTCGGTACCGTAGAGCCCGGAGTAGTGGATCAGGGTGATGGCCGCCCGCGCATGCATCACCTTGACCTCCATGGACAGCCCGAAGTCCGGGACCAGCCTGAAGACCCTCATGGCCTCGGCCAGCCTCCCCTGGGACGCCAGGGCCTCCACGACGACCAGGATGCAGCGGCTGGAGATGTCGGGGTTGCGGTGGAAGTAGGGCCTCTTGTACATGATCCCGAAGATGCGCAAGCACTCGTCCACGCGTCGGTGGGTCCCCATGACGCCCAGGAGGTTCACGGCGGCCTGGGACTTCTCCTGCGGGAAGCCCTTGCCCGCGGGCTCGCCTCCCTTCTCCCCGAAAATCCTTTGGTAGAAGTCCAGCGCCCCGTCCGGGTCCTTGACGCCAATGTAGTGGACCATGTAGGTGGCCGCCTGGGCGAGAAGGGCCAGGATGCTCCCCGTGCTCCCCCAGGCGGCAATCTCGTCGAACCATTTCAGGGCGCGCACCGTGTCCCCGGACGAACCCCAGTAGACCATGAGGAGCATGTCGATGGAGGCCAGGATCTCGGCGGTGTTCTCCTCCATGCCTACCCGAGGGAGGTCGTTGGGGAGGTTCAGCATCATGAGCCTCTGGCCGTCCGCGCCCAGCGCGAGCGGGAAGTCCCGGACCGTGGGCGGCCCGGGCTCGGCCTCCTCCCCGGATTCGGAGTCCTGGACGGCCACGTGGCGGTAGATCTCGGCAGTCCTGTCCACAGGGAACTCGCGAATCCTGTCCCTGAACGGGAGGAAGCTGTCGGCCAGCGCCTCCACCCATTCGGCATCCCTCTCCACGGTCAGGCACTCGTAGCAGAGGTAGTAGGCGGCTCCGGCCTTTTGCCGGAGTATGATGTCGGAGGTCCCCAGCGTGTCCATCATGGCCAGGCAGCGCTTGGCCGCAGGTATGTCCAGATGCAGGATGCACACGAGCACCCGGCCCATGGCGGCCAGCCCGCAGGCGGTGCGCACGTCCTCCAGATCGGGGTGATCGGGGGGGAGCGACTCGCGGATGGCGACAAGAATATCCAGAAACTCGTCCGCCTCCTTTATCATGCCCTGGCGCCCCAGCCGGCCGCAGATGGTGAAGCACATCCTTGCCTTCATGGCCGGACCCAGACGGCCGCCCAGGCGGGCATCGTGTTCCAGTATCTCCCTTAGCAACTTCATGGCCTGCTGCAGGTCCGCCACGTTCTTCTCCTCCCGAGCGCAGAAGGCCTTCACGTCCTTCTGCGGCCCCGTGGACCTCATGTTCCGGCTGACGGACCGGAGCATGTCTCTCAGCGCAGCCGATTTTCGGTAGAGGTTCCGCATGCGTACCGGCACAGCCAGTCCCCGGGGTCTGAACTCCCGGGAGGGGTTGGGGAGAGGGGTGGGCGGGCACCGGGCCCGGAGCCCGCAGGCGCCGGGGCACCGCGGGCGAGAACTTTTGGAAGGTCCGGCCTAGACGGGAGCCGACCGGACCCGGACGGAGGCCGTCACCTGAAACCGAAGGCTGCCCTGTGACCGCTCGGGCCTGCCCCGGCACCCTTCCGAAGAGCCTGCAGGAACTGGTGAAGCGGGGGACGCCGCGAAACCGGGAACCGAAAGCGGCCCGTGAAGGGAAACCGGAGCTCCGGATGCGGGGCTCCCGGAAGCCCTCCTGGGGCGTTTCCGGGAAGGGGCGCGGCAGTCCGCCGGCAGTCCTGAAGAGGCCCGGGGATTTGAGGGGATCGGGGAACGGAAAGCGTCCGGTGTTCCGGACCGCCCGGAGAGGCGAGACTGACTGGGAATCGGGTGAAGCTTTGGGGGGAGGGCCTTCCGGCGGTCGGTCGCCCGGCTCCGGCTTGCCCGATCCAGATCGACCGGGCGGCAGGCCTTTACTGTATAGCATGCCGCCGGGAGATATGCCACTTAAAAAAATGAAAAAAACAGAGTTTTTTTTAAAAAGCAAAGAAATTTCAGAATACCGGTCAGTCGGAAATGAGAGGCGGCCAACGATTCTGATTCCCGTCAGCCGCTATTCGGGCATTTGGCCCGTTTTTTGCTTAACGTACGATCGTTCAAAATAAGAATCTGGGGAACGCCGTCGGCTCGGCCCCGGTGAACCGTTTCCCTGCCCGTGGCCGGTGCCGGTGCCGGAATCCAGAAGGAAAAGTCTTCATCGTGGAAAGAACCGGACCGGCATCCTTTGAAGGGATGCCTGGAGATCAACGGCCCTGGTCCGGCGGGAATTCGGAGGATCCTGGATCTGCCGTTCGAGGCATCTGCCATGCCTCACGCAACCTGGAAGCCGCCGTCTCTGGTCTCAAGGAGCCGGGGAAGTCGCAGTCGCCGATCAGGAGGAGCCGGGGAAGCCGCAGCCGCCGGTCCGGAGGAGCCGGGGAAGCCGCAACCGCCGGTCAGGAGGAGCCGGGGAAGCCGTAGCCGCCGGTCCGGAGGAGCCGGGGAAACTGCCTACCCCGGCCAGATGAGTTTTCCTGACCGCTACCATTATGATAGAGAATCGTGGAAATCACAAGGGAGCCCCCCGGAAGGACACCGCCAGCCTTCCGACCGCTTTCCGGGACATGTGGACCTCCGAGGCACTCCGGTCGCGCTACACTACACCTACATGCCGGGTTCTTCCGGCACCCCGGCCCATGAAAGGGGCGTCAGGCGGACCCACAGCATGCTGCGGCAACTCCCGCGGCGAGGCCCCGGAAAACCTTTC
>JAISEQ010000375.1 GCA_031264045.1 Deltaproteobacteria bacterium | reverse complement strand
GTTCAGGCCTTTCCGTGGGGGCAGGCCCCCCGGCGCCGGCGCCCCCGTTCGCGGACCCGGCCAGTTTCGGCCTTTCACGGGGGGCGCGGGCCCTCCCTGACCCCGCCGGGCAGTCCCGGCCAGAGGGCGCTTCAGGGCACCGGCGGGATCCCGCCCGGGCATCTCGACTGCCGGGCAGTCCCTAGCTATGTCGTACCAGGTTCCCCGTGGACCGGGGCATATCGCCAGGAGGCCGCGGGCCCCTGGCCTTTTGGGAGGTATTCCATGACAAAGAATTTACCCCGGGGGGGCGGCTTCGACAAGGGCGACGCCCCCATGGCCCAGGTAAGGGAGATCCTCTTCGGGGCGCAGCTGAAGGACATGGAGACTCGCTTCCGCCGCCAGGAGGAACGCTTCGTCCGGGACATAACCGAGGCCCGCGAGAGCTTCAAAAGCAGGCTCGAGTCCCTGGAGAACACCCTCAAGAGCGAGGTCGAGGCCATCTTCTCGCGCCTGCGCGACGAGAAGGACGAGCGCGAGGCCCAGCTGAAGGCCGAGGAGCGCGACCGCCGCGACCAGATAGCCGCCGAGGCCCGCGAGCGCGACCAGCAGTCCGACTCCCTCAAGCGCGAGCTCTACGACGCGCTCTCCCGCGAGACGAAGGACCGGACGGACGCGGACTCGCGGCTCCAGGCGGGCCTGCAGTCCACCGACGAGACGCTCCAGCGCAAGACCGCCCAGCTCTCCCAGGCGCTGGACACCACCGAGAGGGCGATCCGCGAGCTCCTGAAGACCGAGTGCACGGCGATAAACGAGAAGATAGACGAGAAGCACTCGGAGATGGTGCGCCAGCTGGCCAGCACCAACGCCCAGATCCGGAGCGACATGGTCTACCGCACGGCCCTCTCCACCATGTTCACGGAGACGGTGGGCAGCCTCTCCAAGCCCTGGAACCTGGACATCGAGGACGCCGAGGAGGGCGCGGACGAGATCTACGACGGCCAGGAGCCCCAGGACCGGGAGACCACCGAGCCCTCCGGGGATCAGGGCGACCAGGGCGGGAACAGCTGGGGCTGATCCCCCTGGCCGCGCCCGGCGGCCCGCCGTAGCTGCGGGGCGGGGGGGGCGCGGCCCCCCCCGCCCCCGGCGGACCCCCCCCGGGGGCGCCCGCCCCTTCCCCGCCGGCGCCCCGCGAAGCCCGGGCGGCCGGGGGACGGCTTCAGGCCACGCGTCCCTGACGGTCCGCCCCGCCCGGAGGGCCCCCGGCGGATACGCCCGGACGGGCGGCTTCCCGCCGCCCGCCCCGCCCCCGCCGGGAAGCCGGGGCGCCCCGGCCCTACCCCGGCCGGGCCCCGCGCCCCGGAGGATCAGCTCCGGCGCCGCCGCCGGCGCGGCCCGCGCCGCCGTGGCCCCGAATCCGCCCGCGGCCCTTTCCGCGCGCCGCCCCACCGGTCCCCCGCCGTCCCCGGATACCCGCGGCACCCGCCGGGGTCCCTTCCCCGGGGCGGGCCTCACCGAAACCACTCCCCCCGGCCCCGTCAGAGGGGCTGACGGATGAGAACATGGGCTTCTTCTCGTTTTTCTCCAGACTCAGGAAAGTCTCCCCGCCGCCCCCCGGAGGGGGGGAGGGCCCGGTGCCGCCCCGGGCGGGCACGGGACCCGACCCCGAAGGCGCGGGAGGACCCCCCGGGGAGGGCCGGGCCGGTCCTGGCGGGGACGGTCCCGCCGTGGAGATAGAGGGCATAACCCCCGCCCACGAGGAGGAGCCCGTGGACGCCTGGCAGGAACACGCCCGCGACGGCGGCGGGGATTCCGAGGCCAGGAGAAGGGAGACCGAGCGCAGGCTCCTCGAGGAGCTGGACGCCCTCCTGGGCGGGGACGAGGACGGGGAGGAGGACGGCTTCGCCGTCTTCGGCGGCGGCCGCGCCCCCTCCTCCGGAACCACCGGGACCGCGCCTTCCGCCGGGACTTCCGCCCCTCCCCCGGACGATGCCGGGGCGGCCGGGGATCCCGGCCCTGGCGCCGGCGGCGCCCAGGGCGGCCTGGCCCATGCCGGAGACTACGCCGGACACGCCGGGGACGGCGGCGGGGACGTCTGGCCCGACGAGGCGGACGACCCCGGAGACGCCGGCGCCCGTGCCGCGGACGGCGCCGTGGACGCGGAGCCCGTTTCCCCGGACGGCGGGGGGGACGCCGCGGACGAGCGGCGGAGAAGGGACGAGGAGGAGAGGCTCCTGAACGAGCTGGAGGACCTCCTGGGGGACGGGGACGGCGGGGCCGGAGCCGGGACCGTCCCGGCGGGTGACGGCGCGCCTCCCCCGGACCCGGAAGCCGAAGGGGACGGCGGGGCCGGAGCCGGGACCGCCCCGGCGGGGAACGGCGCGCCTCCCCCGGACCCGGAAGCCGATGGGGACGGGGACGGCGCCGCTCCCGGGGAATCCGGCCACGCCGGCGACGGCGGCGAAGCGCACGGGGACGGCGCCGCTCCCGGGGAATCCGGCCACGCCGTCGGCGGCGGCGAAGCGCAGGGGGACGGCGCCCCCCCCGGCGCCGGGGACGCCGGCGGGGACCCGGGGGACGGCCTGCCGCCCATGCCCTCCCCGGAGACCGAGCTGGGCCGGCTGAGGGCGCTCCTCCTGGAGCGGGAGATCCTCCAGATAGGCCGCCTGGAGGGCACGGTCAACGACAGCCAGGCCCTCGCCCAGGCCGTCTCCAGGGTCATCACCGAGGCGCTGCTCCTCCGTTCGAAAAGGGACGACAAGCTGCTCACCGTCCTCGCCCCCACGGTGGAGACCATAGTCACGTCCTCTGTGAGGAGAAGCCCCGAGACCATAGCGAACCAGATCTTCCCGGTGATAGGCCCGGCCATAAGGCGCTTCATATCCGACACCTTCGTGTCGATGCTCCAGTCCTTCAACAGCACGCTCGAGATGTCCCTGTCCCTGAAGGGCCTCAAGTGGCGCCTCGAGGCATGGAAGGTCCACCGGCCCTTCTCCGAGATAGTGATGCTCCACACGCTCCTCTACCACGTGGAGGAGATCTACCTCATCCACGCCGAGAGCGGCCTCATCCTGGACCACATAGTGGCGGAGGGCGGCGAGAGCAGGGACGCGGAGCTCGTGGCCGCGATGTTCACCGCCATCCGGGACTTCATCCGCGACAGCTTCTCCGTGGGCCAGAAGGAGCATCTCGACAACCTGCGCTTCGGGGAGCGCTCCATCTTTCTCCAGAGGACCGAGAAGGTCTTCATGGCCGCCGTCGTCCGGGGGAACCCCCCGGCCTCCCTCGGCCGCGACCTCCAGGACGCCCTGGAGCTGATGGCGGTCGGCTCTGCGGACGATCTGGACCGCTTCAAGGGGGATCCCGCCCCCTTCAAGAAGAACCGCCCCTTCTTCCAGCCCTTCCTCGAGGCCCGCTACGCCGAGGGCTCCAAGAAGCTCCCCTTCGCGATACGCTTCGCGCCCCTGGCGGCGGCGCTCCTGCTGGCCCTGTTCCTGGGATGCAGGTGGTGGGACGCGGACAGGACGAGGGAAGCGGCCGACAGGACGGCCGCCATCGCCGTGGAGATGGGGATCAGGCGCTCCGACGCCAGGAGGTTCTTCCGCGCCAAGGCGGACCGCGTCGCCGACCGCCTGGGCAGGGTGCCGGGGCTCTCGGCCGGCGGCATGCGCGAGCTCCCCGGCACCGGCTACGAGATGACGATCTTCAAGGACGACGTGGCGGACGACCCCGGCGAGATCCTCCGGGGCATGGGGGACGTGGCCCCGGACTCGTTCAGGCTCCAGATTGCCCCCTACGTCTCCACCGACCCGGAGATCATCTCCAGGAAGGTTGACAAGTTCGTGACCGTCCCCCCGGGGGTCTCCCACTCCTTCGACAACGACTCCGGGACCCTCGTCTTCACCGGCACGGCCTCCCGCGGCTGGACCCAGGACGTGCAGCCCCAGGCGCTCTCGATATCGGGCGTGAACCGCGTCGACGTCTCGGGGGTCCGCGATCCCGACAACGAGGCGGCCCAGCGCCTGCAGGGCGAGATAAACGGGACCGTCATCCACTTCCCCATGGGGGGCTCCCAGCCCGTCCCGGAGGACGCCCGCGAGTTCGAGGAGACCATAAGGAGGCTCAAGGACCTGGAGCTCTTGACCGACAAGATGGGGGTGGCGGCGACGCTGACCCTCTACGGGCATGCCGACTGCGTGGGCTCCGACATCCGCAACTACGAGATCTCCCTCGAGCGCACCAAGACCGTGGCGGCGCGGCTCTGGATGGCCGGATCGCGCATGACGGTCGTGAACTACAGCTTCGGATCCGACACCTCCCGCCCCCCGGAGGACCCCTACGCCCCTCCCGATCCCGCGCCCGCGCGGGGCAGGAGGTCCCAGGAGCCAGTCCGCCCAGGATGCCCGGCCACCGGCGACCCCGAAAGCCGCAAGCTGGAGTTCCGGGTCCGCCTCGGCAACGAGAAGGACGCCCCCGTCCTCACCCCCGAAGCCTCGGGCCACGACGGCGGGGCCGCGCCCGACGGCGGGGAGCCGCCCCCGATCCCCTCCGGCCCGGCCCGGGAAGCCGGGTTCCAGGCCATGGAAAGCTCCGTCCCCCCAGAGGGGGACGGCGGTGCGGGGCTCCCCGCGGATCATGGACCCCCGGCGGATCAAGAACCCCCGGATGATCGGGAACCCCCGGCGGATCAAGAACTCCCGGATGATCGGGAACCCACGGATGATCGGGAGCCCCCGGATGATCGGGAGCCAGCCGCGGATCCCGCCCCCTTCCGGGAGACGGCCCCCTCCCGGGAGGCGGCGCCGGACGGTCCGGCCTCTCCCCCCACGTCCGGATCAGGCTTCTCCCCGCCGGACGGACCCGGTGCCGGAAGCCCCGGCGCCGGGGACGCCACCGCTCCGGAACCCGCCTCCGCCGGCGGCTGATCCCCGGGGAAAACGCCCATGACAGACCAGACCGTCCGGTCGGCGTCCCCGCGCGCGGAGGGCGGGGGGGCGCCCCCGACCCACTCGGGGACCCGCGCGGCCCCGCCGGGCCCGGCGGCAGCCCCTTCCGAATCCGCCGGGGAACCCGGAGCCGCCGGCTCTTACGAGGACGGCGGCCGCGCGGGGGCGCTCCGCGCCCATTCCGGGGCCGGCCGGACCGCCGCGCCGCGTCCCGCGCCGTTCCTGCTGAGGCGCTGGCCGCACGTCGCCCTGGCCTTCCTGTTCGCCTGGGCGCTCCTGCTCATGGCCGACCGCTACGACGATGCCGTCCAGGCCCTGCGGGAAACGGAAAAGCGCCAGGCGAGGGAGGAGCTGTCCCAGGCCAGCCGACGCCGGTACATGGAGGAGGTGGGCCGGGCGGTCTCCGCCCTGGACGACGAGCCGGGGCTGGCCGTTGCCAGGGTGAGGCCCGTCAGGGGCGGCGACTTCGAGATCACGGTGCTTAAGGATCCCATGGCCCCCGACCCGGAGGCCGTCCTGGACCGCGGGGAGATCGGGGTGCGCCGCAGGGCCGATCGCGGGGGCTTCAGGCTCGCCGTGAAGCCCTACATGTCCGCGGATCCGTCCCTGGTGCTCCGGAGGGCGGAACGGATCCTGGGGCTCCCTCCGGGGGCCCGGCTGGACTTCGAGCCGGGCGGGGGGCTCCTCACCCTCTCCGGCGAGGCCCCGCTGGGCCGGATACAGGAGGCGCTCAGGGCCGCCCCCCTCGTGCCGGGGGTTCTGGAGGTCGCCGCCTGCGGCCTCCGCGACCCGAGGGAGGCCCGCGCCCTGGAGCTCCTGGGGCTGACGGACGGCCTGACGGTGAGCTTCCCGCCCGGCGGCGCGGAACCCCTCGATCCCGCCTGCGTCCTCGCGGCGGCCGCCGGCCTGGCGGATCTCGCCGAGCTCGCGCTCGCGATGGAGGTCCCGCTGACCGTCCGCGTCGTCGGCCGGCCCGACGGGGACCCCGGCGCGCCGGCCGGACCCGCCGCCTCCCTGGCGGGGACGGATCTGGCCCGCGCCAGGGCGGCCGCCCTGGCCGGAACCCTCTCCGGCACGGCCCCCGGCGCCGCGTATCTCGCCTTCGGCTCCTCCGGCGGGCTCACCGGATCCGGCACGGCGGACGCCTTCCCGGACGGGGCGGCAGGCACCGCCTCGGTGAATGTCAGGCTCGGGGACGGCGGCGGGCTCCACGCACCGCCTTCCGGCGACCGGCGCGCCCCGGAGTGCCCCGGCGCAGCCTCCCCCGCAGCCGGGGAAGGGGCCGGACGGGCCGGGCGCTAGCCGCCTCCCCCCGCCGCGGTCCTGCCGGGCTTCCGGACGCTCCCCGCCTCCCGCGGGCGCCCCCCCGAAAGGGCTTCAAATCGCGCGGAAAACCCTATATAAGATTCCTTGGGAAAAACTTCCGCCCCCCCCGCAGGGAGGAACCGCGTCCCGCCCCGCCCGAACCCGGACCACCGTCCCCCTCCAGAGCCCCCCGCCTCCCGCATCAGTTCCCCGTTCACCGGCCCCGGCACCCCCGCCTCCCGCATCAGCTCCCCGTTCACCGGCCCCGGCGCCCCCGCCTCCCGACCCGAAACAGCAAGGTCTCCCGCCGTTCCCCCTCGGGTGGCCCCCCGGCGGCTCAGGCCCGGAACAGGGCGCCGCCCCGGCGGTTCAGGCCCGGAATCGCGCCCGGAACCCTGGAATTCGGGCCCGTGCCCGCGCCGTCCCCCGTCCCCCCCGCCCGCATCGTCCCCTTCTTCACAAACGGCGGCCGGTGGCATATAATGGATACCTTGATCCCTGCGCTCCCCCGGGGCCAGTCCCGCCCCTCGCCCAGCCCCGGGCAACGGCGGAGCAGGGCCTGGAAAGAGCGTCCCGCTCCTCAGGGCGCTTACCGAAAAACCACCATTCGGCCCGGCGGGCGGGGGTCCACGTCCCCGCCCGCGGCGCGACCCCGGGGGAAGGGCCGCCCCGGGCCTGGAACGGCCACATGATCAACAAGAAAATCTGCATGCTGGGGGCCTTCTGCGTGGGAAAGACAGCGCTCGTGCGCCAGTACGTGAGCTCCATCTTCTCCGACAACTACCTCTCCACGGTGGGCGTGAAGATATCCAAGAAGATCGTGAGCGAGGAGGGGGGAGGGGTTTCCCTGGTGCTCTGGGACATGGAGGGCCAGGACAACTACTCCACGGTGAACCTGAGCTACCTGAGGGGGGCCAACGGGCTCCTTTTCGTGGTGGACGGCACCAGGGGGGAGTCGCTCTCCATAGCCCTGAAGCTCAGAAACGAGTCGATAAAGATTCTGGGCAGGGGGGTGCCCGGCTACTTCCTCATCAACAAGGCGGACCTGGAGGCGGAATGGGAGATAACCGACAAGGTGCTCCGCTCGCTGGAGTCCAAGGGCGTCAGGATCATCAAGACGAGCGCCAAGACGGGCCTTAACGTGGAGAGCACCTTTTCCGAGCTAACCCTCGCCATGATGGAGCAGCAGTGACCAAGACCCCTGAACGGACCCTCAACGCCGACGACGGCGGGGCGCTGGGCTTCGAGTTCCTGAACTTCCTGGAATACGCGCTCCTGAGGCGCGTGGAGCCCATGCACTACGAGTTCTACGGGAGCCCGCCCGAATTCTACACCCGCATCTTCACCTCGGGAGGCGAGAGCCCGCGGCTGGACAACCCCTGGGACCACTCCTTCATGCTGGAGTACTTCCTCCTGGACGCCGAGGAGTTCTTCGACCGGAACCCCTCGCCCGGCGAGAAGATAAACTCCGGGATCTGGCTCGAGACCGCCGAGAAGACCTCCGAGGAGGTGCCGCTCATCGCCAAGGCCTGGCAGCTCGAGACAGATCAGGTCATAAGCATCCAGGTCATCCACGAGGAGTACGCGGAGAGGCTCCGGATACTCCGCAAGGCCCGCCACGAGCTCATAGAGCGGCGCAAGATCTCGACGGCGCTCAACACCTTCAAGAAGAAGGCCCTCTTCGACGCCATGACGAAGCTCTACAACAAGGGGAGCTTCATGGACATCCTCCAGGAGCAGGTGGACAAGTTCCGGACCTACACCCCGACCATGGCGCTCTTCATCATAGACGTGGACCACTTCAAGAACGTGAACGACACCCTGGGGCACCTCGCCGGGGACTCCATCCTCATCCAGGTGGCGGATCTCCTCAAGGGCTCGCTCCGCAAGAGCGACTTCCCGGCCCGCTACGGCGGCGACGAGTTCACTGTCATAGCCCCGGACACCAACACCGAGCAGTCCCAGAAGCTGGCAGAGAAGCTCCGCAAGCGGGTCATCTCCCACGACTTCAACACCGGGAGCATCCCGGTCACCATCTCCGTCGGCTACACCATCTACCGCCCCGGCGAGAGCCTGGACAGCTTCATCCGCCGCGCCGATCTGGCCCTCTACGACGCGAAGCTGGCCGGCCGCAACTGCTCCTGCTTCCGCGACCCCTGGCTCATAGAGGACGACGAGGTGGACGCCGCGCCCCCCCGTGCCCCGGAGCCCGTCCCGGCCGCCCCCACCGCCCCCATGGACGCCGACACCGGGAGCACGCTCGATCTGGACCGGGACGATCTGGACGACTGCCCCCTGGACAGCTAGGGCCACCCGGCCCCCCCTTCCCCGTCCGTCGGCCCCCGGGCCGGGAACTCCCCGTCCCCAATGCCCCCCCGAGCCCGGCGCCGCTCCCGCGCCTTTCCGCAGCGCCCCGGCAAAGGCCCGGAGCTCTTCCGGAGCTCTCCCCCCCCCGCAGTTTCCGGCACTTTTCCTCA
>JAISEQ010000364.1 GCA_031264045.1 Deltaproteobacteria bacterium | reverse complement strand
ATTCAGGCGCGATAAACGGTGAAGGAGACAACCGTCACGGCAGGGCGGACGGGTGTCTCCGGGCCTTGCCCAAAAATCGCGGCGGTGAGCTTTTCCCGGCAGGATACGTATCCTGCCGCCCGGAACGCACTGCCCTTAATGAAATCCAGCGATTTACAGAACCGGATGGGGAAGATGGGCACTCTTCCCCTGCCCCCCCCCGTGAACAGATCCAAGGATGTAATCGTTCATCCCCCCACACTCGCCTCCCCCACCCGGGACGGCCAGTCCCCAGGCTCTTCGTGGAGCGTACTGTCCCGACCGCACCTCATTGACCGCATGGTGTCACATAGTGATAATGCACGCCTAACTGTTCCTGGCTTCCTGCAGATAATATCGCCGTATCCGTTCACGGGTCACCCATTCATTACCCCGCCAAACGTCGCCCATGCCGCGGTCCCGACGCGCCGGGAATCCGGGACGCCCGCCGGCGGGCCCCCGCTCCGAGGTCAGCCCTGCGGCTTGACCTTGTGGACGGTCGGAAGAGGTGATACCTTATGTCGCCCTCCGGTCCGCGGCAACCTCCACCCCCGTTCCGCCCCGCCCCGCCGCCCGGGCTCGCCCCCTCGCCGCAGGCCGTGGGGAGGGAGATCATGCCCTCGCCGTGGTTCCCTACGCTGGACCTGAGGATTTTCAAGGACTTCCTCGACGAGGCGCCACAGGCCGACGGGGCGCCTCGTGCTCCTGGCGCGGATTGATCCGCCCACCCTCGGCCCGCTTCTACGGCTTCTCCGGGCGCACGAGGCCCACGGCGCGGCGGCCGGCGCGTCCCTGAACCGGGACGTCACGCTGACGGCAGGCTACATGCTGCCCGAATTCCTGGCGTGGGCCGACGCTCCGGAGGATCCCCGGGAGATGGCTTCCCGGCGCAGGGCGATGGCGATCAGCCTCCTCACAGCGGAAGGCCACGCGCCGGTCCGGGACGGGCCCACCCCGCCTTCCCCCGCGAGCCGGACGCGATGAGGCGCTTCCTGCGGAAGGGCATCGGGTCCGGCCCTGTAGTTCGTCGTGAGCTGGGGCGCCGACCTCCGTGAGGTCCGCGTGGCGGCGTCCGGGGCCGCCCTGAGGAGCCTCGCCCTCAAATGCCACCCAGCCGGGGCCGTCCTCGGCGAAGATGCACTGGCCGGGCTCGCGGACGTGTGGGTCAGGGACGCGATGCCGTCCCTGGCGGCCGACGTTGGCGACGACGGCGTCGTCGTGAACCGGGGCCTCGTGTTCGAGCCCCGTCAGGCGCACCGGCCGGACGTCTTCAGCCTGGCGAACGTGGAGGACTGGTGCCTCCGCGCAGGGCGTATCAAAAAAGGGGACCAGGTCGCCAGCTTGACGCGCGGGGACGCCGCCCCCCTCGACTCCGTCCGGCCCTCGATAAACTTCGTCAGCAACCGCTTCGGCACGGGCGAGGCGGCCCCGTGGACACGGATGCTGGCCCGGAACAGGGCGCGCCGGATCTTCCTCGCGGCCGTCGCAGGGGTCTCGGGTTCGCCTTCGCCTGCCCCCCGGCTTCCGCCCCTCCGATCCCGATGCCGTGCCGGAGTCCGGCGCGGAGGTCCGGCTCTCGCGCTCTCCTCCGCGACCACGCCCCGTGCCGATCGGCCGGCGGGACTCCCTTTTCGGGAGCCTGGGAGGGAAGTCCGGGGCGAGACGCGGGGGCATGCCACTCGCATGGCCCCCGCGTCCCGCCCCGCCTCGGGTACGGATGTCCCGAAAGATTCATGTTGTCAAGGCGTCGCGGAAAACGGTAGGATAGTGCCGTATCCCGTGCGCCGAGAAGCACTCCGTTCCCGTCCTCGTGTCCAGGAGGTGGAAGATGACGGAAGCCCACGAACCCGCGCGGATCATCTATTCCGCTGTCGCCGTGGCGAACTGGTTCATCGGGAGGAACCGGGAGGAAAACGGCGATCTCACCCACCTGAAGCTCCAGAAGCTTCTTTACTTCGCCCAGGGATGGCATCTGGCGTATAACGACGTCCCCCTCTTCGAGGACCCCATCGAGGCGTGGAAGTACGGGCCCGTCGTGAGGCCCGTCTACCGCGCCCTCAGCTCCCGCCCGAAGAACGAGAGCATCACCGAGCCGATCGAGGGTTATGTGCTCCGGGGGGGGGACTACACGGTGTTGGGCACGCCGGAGATGATCTCCCGCGGCGACGACACCGAGCGCCTGATGCGGTCCGTCTGGAAGAGCTATTCCGGGAAAAGGCCGTGGGAACTCGTGGCCATCACCCATGCCAAAGGTTCACCGTGGGATATAGTCGCCAACTCTTCTGGAAACGTCCAGGTGAACGCGGAGACTTCATGGTTCAGCGACTATTACGATCTGATAATACCGGTGGAGCTCATGAGGTCCTATTTCAAGTCCTTCCTTCCCAAAGCCGAATGACATGGACGATTCCCGAATAACCGATCTCCCCCCACTGCTTGAACACATGCCGATGTCCGAGCCCCGGGACGAGTCCCGGGACGAGCCCTATACGCCTGAAGCGGGATCCGATCCGTTCAGGAACCTGCCCGACGAATTCAGGATTCCGTTGGGTTTGTTGCGCGAACTCAATACGGAACTTAAGCTGCAGGTCAAGAGGCTGACCACCAGATTAGACAAAAGGACCGCGGAATTCAGAGACAAGACAGAGGAAGAGACAAGACAGAGGAAATGAATGCGGAACTCAGGGATTTGGGCAGCTATAAGACCGCGGCCCGTTTCCTTAAAATCACGTGTGTTGTCTGCTCGATACTCACTGCCATCGGCGCTTTCCTCGCCGGAACCGAAAAGACAGTGTTGTTCGTACCCCCGCAGCACAACAGAGCAGTAGGCTTGGCATTTCTGGCGGTTCCAGCCGCCGCCGGGGTTAGCATGTCCATTTTTGGCCATGGCTTGAAGGCCGGCAAAAAATAGTCTGGCGGGGAGCCGCGCGTCCGGACAGGCCCCGAGGTCAGGGCAGACGCCGGGGAGGCCGATGACCGACGGCGTTCCGGTCGGAAAGCGCATTGCCCTGACCGAGGCGGTCGCCGGACGGCGGCTCTCCGTATTCGGGATGCCGTAACGCGGCTTCGGCGCTCGCGAGCGGGCATGAGGCCCAGGGGACGGCTCAGAGGTAGCGGTCCTTGACCGCCAGGAAGTAGCCGATGGCGGCGAGCATGAGGGCGTGGGTGAAGCCGCCCCCCCTGAAGCGCCTTTCCAGCTCGTCTATCGTCACGAGCAGGGTCTCCGCCTCCTCGTTCTCGTCGAAGCTCTCCCTGGAGGTCTTCACGGCGTCCCTGGCTATCGCGGTGGTGATGGAGTTCCCGAGCAGGGCCGGGTTGGGGTTCATTGATATGAGTTCCTCCGGGGGCCCGGCGGTGTAGCCGGTCTCCTCCTCCAGCTCCCGCATCGCCGCCTCCAGCGGCGTCTCGCCGTCACCGACCACGCCGCCCGGCAGTTCCAGCGAGAAGTCGCGGGAGCCGTGGCGGTACTGGTTCACCAGGACCACGCGGTTTTCGGGGTCCAGGGCCAGGACGTTGGCCCAGGAAGGCGCGGACAGGACCGCGAACGCCTTTTCGCGTCCGTCCTTGGGCGACATTACGGATCTTCTGATCACCGCGAAGACGGGGGTCGCGAGCGTCTCCTCGTCCCTTACCCATTTCCAGGGGAGGATACGGCCGGGGGCATCTGGGGAAAGGGGCCCGCCTTCGGGGCGTCCCCCGCCTTGAGGGGGCAGGCCGGAACACGGGGCCGAGTCCCGGGCTGGGGACAGGGAAGGGGTCGTGTCCTGGACGGATGACGGTGAGGTGTCCGGGACGGAGGATGGAGACTTTTCCGGGCCGGAGGGCGGGGGTGTGTTCCCGCGATCTGGCGGTCCGCCGTCGCGGCGGGGATTTCCTGGAAGGGTCATGGGACGGCCTTCACGTTCTTGTAGCGCTTCTTGCCGGCGCGCAGGGTGACCGAGCCTTTGCCGAGCCAGGCGGAACCCTTCACGGGCTCCCCTTCCGAGCCGGGGGCGAGCCTCTCCTCGTCCGCGTAGGCGCCTCCCTGGCGGATGAGGCGCCTGGCCTCGGACTTGGAGGAGGCGAGTCCCGCCAGGACGAAGAGGCCGGCCAGATCGCTCGCCTCCAGGACGGACAGCGGGATCTCCTCGGACGGGAGGCTCGCGCCCGGATCGGGGGCCGAACACTCGACCACGCGGGAGCTGGTCGCGACAGAAAGTTCCGGGTCGGCCGCGCCGAAGGCCTTTACGGAGGCGCGGAAGGCCTCGGCGGCCTCGCCGAAGCCGTGGCAGGCGGAGGTGACCTCGAAGGCCAGGATCTCCTTGGCGCGGTTGATGAGGTTCCCGGGGAGGGTGGCCAGCCTCCGGCACTCGTCCAGGGGCAGGAAGGTGAACAGCGACAGGAGCCTTGCCGCCTCCTGGTCGTCGATGTTGCGCCAGAACTGGTAGAAGTCGTAGACCGGTGTCCTTTCGGCGGAGAGCCACACGGCGCCCGCCGCGGTCTTCCCGAACTTCTCGCCGGTGCGGGGGTCGATCAGAAGCGGCATGGTGATGCCGTAGGCGGATCCCCCCGCCTCGCGGCGGATGAGCTCGATGCCCGCCACGATGTTGCCCCACTGGTCCTGGCCGCCCATCTGGAGCGTGGCCCCCTCCTCCCTGAACAGCACCAGGAAGTCGTAGGCCTGCATGATCATGTAGTTGAACTCCAGGAAGCTCAGGCCCTGCTCCAGTCGGCTCCGGTAGCTCTCCGCGGTCAGCATGCGGTTGACCGAGAAGTGCCGGCCGATGTCCCGCATGAAGCTCACGTAGTTGAGGTCCTTCAGCCACGCGGAGTTGTCGCGCAGGACGCCGTTCCCCGCGGGCGGCAGGTCGACGAACCTCTCCAGCTGGGGCCGGATGCCTTCCGCGTTCCTGGCGATGTCCTCCAGGGAGAGGATCCTCCTCGCCTCCTTCCTTCCCGAGGGGTCCCCCACCATGGAGGTGCCGCCGCCAAGAAGGGCGATGGGCCTGTGGCCAAGGCGGCTGAGCCAGCTCAGCGCCATGAGGGGCAGCAGGTGCCCCACGTGCAGGGAGTCGGCGGTGGCGTCGAAGCCGATGTAGGCGGAGACCGGGCCTTTCGCGAAGAGCTCCTGGAGTCCTTCCTCGTCCGTCACCTGGTAGTTGAAGCCGCGCTCCTGGAGCGCTCTGTAGGCGTTTTTGAAATCCAAGGGTCGATCCGTCCGGTTGGCGTGATGGCGTGAAGGTTCCCCGCGGCCTTCCCGCGGTCGGGCGCGTGGCTTAAGGCGGTCAGGCGCGTGGCTTAAGGCAGTCGGGCGCGGCCCGGGGCATTTGAGCTCAAGGGGCGCGGCGCGGGGTGCCGCCGTGCGGTGCTGGCCGCGCCCCGTGCCCGAAAGCGGGAAGGCGGGGGTGACGGCAGACGGCGGGCGTCCGTCGGCTTCGAAAAGCCGAAAGCCGGGGGGCTCCGGCGGCAGGCCGGGCCCGACGGCTTTCCGCAGGCGTTTGTCACCTTGCCATTTTAACAGAGTCAAGCGGGCAGGGCTTGCCCGAATCGTAGGCGGGCAGTGAAATGGCGGGAAAAAAATCAGGTTTTTCAATATTTTAGGCAAAAATTCCGGGGTTAGGGAGAGGGCCGCTTCGGGTCGGCTTCCGGACTGATGCGGCCCGCAACGGCCAGCCCGGGGTTGGCGGCGCGGAAACGCGTTCGAATGATGTCGCCGCTGGAAAGGCCTCGGCGGCGGATGTCGCCGCTGGAAAGGCCTTGGCGGAGGAGGAAGTCGGTTGCGTGGGGCGCAGGGTGCGGAACGTTAGTGGCGGAAGGGCGGCTCCTTGTGGGGCGGGGCAGCAGGGCGGCAGAAGCCTTCGATTTCGCACTCTGAGCACTCGTCGCACTCCTCCTCGGGATACTCGCGGCTCTGGGAGCACTCGTCGAAGTCCTCGCATGCCTCGCAGTCCCCGCAATCCGGCGGCTCGACATCCCCGTCTCCGTTCCCTTCCTCTTCTGCGGCATAGCTCGCGGCGGGCGGAGGGGTCCAGGGCACCCAGGCGTTATCGGATGAATGGCTCTTGCCGTTTCCGGATTTGGCGGAAGAGCCGTTGCCGTTTCCAGGCCGGGCGGAAGAGCCGTTGCCGTTTCCGGGCCGGGCGGAAGAGCCGTTGCCGTTTCCGGGCTGGGCGGAAGAGCCGCTGGCTTTTCCGGACTGGGCGGTGGAGTCGCTTCCGTTTCCGGACTGGGCGGTGGAGTCGCTTCCGATTCCTGGCCGGGCGGAAGAGTCGCTTCCGTTTCCTGGCCGGGCCGAAGAGGCGTTGCCGTCTCCTGGCCGGGCCGAACTGGCGCGGTCGGCGGGACTTGAGTTGCCGTCGCAGGGCGACGTTCCCTCAGAGGACTTGTTCCTGCCGTTGCTCCGGATTTTCTGACCCGTCGCGGCCCAAGTCTTGTTGGCGGCGCCCGCCTCGGCGTCGGGGTCCGCCGCCTTCCGGCGGGTGCCTTTGGGTCTGGCGTGAATGTTATGTTCGCTTTCCATGGTGCGTGAAGGCTCTTCCCCCGGCCCTCCCAGAATCCAGTCGGAGTCGCCGGGCAAGTCCCCGGCGTCAAGAAGCTCGCTTAAGACCGGCCTGAGGCGGCGGTCACGTCCAGGAGACGGGCCTGAGGACGCGTCGTCGGCGATGCCGTCTGGACCGTAGGCCGCTCGGGAGCCGGACGCGGGCCCTGTGGCCTTCCTGGCCTCGGACTCACCGCCCGATCCGGAGGCTGCCCGGGAGCCCGCCTTGGTGGCGCGGGATGTCCCGAAGGCTTCCCCGGCAGAGGGTGCCGACCCGAAGGCCGAGGCCTCTCCGGCGGGAAAAGATGCTCTGGCTCCCGGTTCTGATGCGTATCCCGGCCCGGTGCCGGCTTTGGAGGCGTATGCCGCCCCCGCGTTGGCTCTGGAGGCGTATGCCGCCCCCGCGTTGGCTCTGGAGGCGCATGCCGCCCCCGCGTTGGCTCTGGAGGCGCATGCCGCACCCGCGTCCGCTTTGGGGGCAGAGGCTGAACCTGAGCCCGCCTTAGGGGCATAGGCGGCTCCTGGGGCCGCCTTGGAGGCGAAGGACGTCCTGAAGGCCCCATGCGAGGCAGACGCCGGCCCTGATGCGGCATTGGAGGCGGGAGGAGGGGCGGAAGAACCGTTAGAGGCGAACGAGGCGGGCGAAATGGTGGACGCGGACGCGGCGAAGGAGGCGAACGCCGCGGACGAGGGGGACGGGCCAGGCGAGTCGGGCGCCGGATCCGGCGCGGGCGCCTCCCAGCCGATGGCAGGGGGTGCCTCCGGGCCGGACTCCGGCGCCAGCCAGGGCCTCACCGGACCTCCTGTCGCATCCACGCGGGCGACCAGGCGACCGGCGAGCTCCGGGTTGGGGGTCAGGCAGAAGCGGATGTACGCGTCCCGGGCCGCGGCCCTCTGCGCGGACGAAGCCCCGGGACCGGGCTCGTTGAGGATGGCGAGCGCCCGGGCCCGCTCGGTGAGCATCCCTGGCGAGTTGTAGACCCAGCTCAGGAACAGCGCGGCCTCCCCGCCGCCTTCCTGCCAGATGCGCGCCCCCAGGAAGGCGTCCGCGTAGCTCAGGGCGCCGTAGAAGAGCGCCTTGCCGTCGGGAAGCCTCCAGGCGGGCACGGGGCCCCGGGCGCGGCGAAGGATTATCTCGGCCACGTAGGGCTGGGTCAGGGCGGCCCTGCGCAGAATGCCCGCGGCCTCCGCGTGGCGCCCCAGGAGGAACGCCGTGCAGGCCTCCCCGTAGGCCGACTCGTAGGGCATGGGTACCGGGGGGGTCCTGAACCACTCCTCGGCCTCGTCGAGGCGGCCCAGAAGCAAAAGGAGGTTCCCGATGTAGGCCTTCACGCCGTCCGAGCCCGCAGGGTCCCAGCGGGCGTGCCTCGACGCCATCTCCAGGGCTCCGGCGTAGTCCCCCGCCTCCACCGTCGCGGTCACGAGGGAGTGGTGGCAGCTCAGGAAATCGATGGCGAGCTCGTCCGCGGGGTCCAGCCGCCCCGAAAATCCCCCCGCCAGCTCCAGAAGCGGCGCGAGCCGCCCGGACACGTCCGAGGCCATGGACGCCGCGCTCCGGGAGCCGTCCGACAGCCTGGCATCCAGGTACAGGGCCAGCGCTCCTATCTGGTGGGGATCCTTTCTGAGGATCGCGTCCAGGCCCTCCGCGCACTCCGAGGCGGAGGCCTCGCGACGGTAGAAGCGCCAGGCCAGGCTGTCGGCCTTGGCCTTCAGGAGTTGCCAGGCGTCCGGGTCGGCCGGTTCGAAGGACCCCGTCGGATCTGGGCCTTGGGTTGTATTGAAGCGGAGCGGCATCTGGACGAAGACCTGGCCCGGCGGCCGCCGGGCGGGATAGGTGCTTGTTGCCGGGAGCCTGACGGCCTCGCGCCGGGGACGCCCTGCTGGATCCTGAGGA
>JAISEQ010000319.1 GCA_031264045.1 Deltaproteobacteria bacterium | reverse complement strand
CATACCGAAATCTCCGCGGATGCATTCAACCACCCCAGAGGACGCATCCCGGAATCTCCGCGGATGCATTCAACCACCCCAGAGGACGCATCCCGGAATCTCCGCGGATGCATTCAACCACCCCAGGGGACGCATCCCGAAATCTCTGCGGATGCCTTCACCCGCCCACGGGGGACGCATCCCGGAATCTCTTGACCGGCGCCGTCATCCCCGGCCCGCTCGCCTTCCGGTCCCGCGAGTGATGCAGGGGCAGCCTTTGCCGGATGTCTCACTGACTGCCGGGGATGCCTTCCGGGACCGACCGGGACGCATTCCGCCCCTCCCGGATGCCCAAGCCTGCATTCCGGGATGCCTTCCGGCAAGCTCCCCGGATGACGGGGCGCCGGGAGCCCGTCCGCGCATCCCGGACCTCCCGGGCCACGGAAGATTCAAAGGCGGCGATAACCTGGACGATGTTCATTTTCACTACGGCACCCCTGTACGGCACCCCTGACGGATGCCATCTTACATCCGGCCGGCATCCACTCATCCGGATGTTGTCCCCGCAAGTGACATTTTAAGAAACCGGCTTTCCGGCATCGCTGGATGCGGGCGGTTTCAAAGGACATCCGACGACGGAAACGCGTCATTTCATGTTTTTCGGTCATTTCCGCAATTCGGGCTTCCGGACTGATTCAATTCTGCTATAATCCGTTACCGCATTCCATTTTTCCACTACAAATTCCCTACCTCAGAAAGACCCTTCCCCCATGGCCACCGGCAAGAAGAAAGACACGGCTCCGGCGCTCCTGGCTCCGGAGGACGAGTTCATGGCTATAGCGGCAGGCCTGAAGGCCCAGTGCCCCGAGGGCTTCCCCGCGGATCTCTTCAAGGATTACTGCAAGTCCGTCTTCAGCTTCGTGGAAAGCTTCAGGGCCACGGCCGCCGCCGCTGACAGCGGCGGGCTGAGCTCCTCGCGCCTGGAGGAGCTCCTGGCCGATCTCGCCCGCTCGCAGAACGGGCTGAACCTGAAGCTCCTCAAAAGCGAGCTCGGGAAGTTCGACCAGCACCCCCTCATCGAGAAAAAAAAAAACGAGGCCCGCGAGCGCGGCGAAAGGATTAAGGTCTACCGCCACGCGACCCGGACCCTCATCACTTCCGTAGGGCCCTTCGAGTTCACGAGACTCAGCATGATCCGCTCCAGGGGCCAGGCCGAGCGCGACCGGGTCCACTGGAGGCGCTGGGACATGCTCTTCCCGCTGGACGAGGCGATGGGCATAAGCCGGCTCCCCTTCAAGATGACCTGCGGGGCCATGCTGGAGATAAGCCGCCGGGCCGCCCTGACCCTTTCCTACGACTCGGCCCGCGACGTCGTCCTGGAGGAGTGCTTCATCAAGACCACCGGTGTCACCGTCCGCTCCATCACGAGCAGGGTCGGGGAACTGGTAGTGGCCGCCGAGCTGAAGCGCGCCGACGAGGCCAGGAAGGACTGGCAGACGCGTCTTTCCCGGGGCACGGTCCCCCCCTCGTCGCTCGCCGCGCCCCTCCTCCCCAGGGACGCCTCGTCGGGGCGCTTCCGGAAGGCCGAGGACGTCGGCTTCGATCCCGAGGACCTGGAGTGCCGCGAGGACGAGCTCTGCATCGCCGTGAGCGAGACCCCGATAATCCTGCGCGATTCCTCCACCCCCCAGTCCGACAAGATCCGCCTCGCCGCGATCTTCGTGCCGAAGCCCTCCGAGGGCAACCCCTTCGCCGGCCGGACCGAGTACGTGCCCTACATAGGCCTCCTGGAGCCCTTCAAGTCCCTGGTCCTGGCGGCATCGCTGAGGGCCGGCCTGGAGGAGGCCCCGGGCGCCGTCATCATCTCGGACGGCGCACCCTGGGCGAGAGAAATGAGGGACGAGCTCTTCCCCGCCGCCAGGCTCCTGCTCGATTTGGGTCTGGTGGAGAAGGAAATCCGCCAGTTCGCGTCCCCGGAGCCCGTCCAGATCGGAACCCCCGGCTCCAAAACCGAGAAGGTCTTGGCCAGGATTGTCGACATGGCCTTGGCCGGGATTGTCGACATGGTATTCAGGGGCAGATCCACCGAGGCCTTCGAGGAGGCGAGGAAGATCGCGCCCGGAACCCGTCCCCGCGGACACCACAGGCTCATGAAGCTCCTGAAGGGCCCTGGACCCTTCGGCGGCCCTCCGGGAGGCTTCTACCGGGAAGGCTTCTCCAGAGCCCTGGGCCCGGCGGTGCGCAGCCAGATAGGCTTCCTGGAGGGCAGGCTCCGCCGTTCGGGCATGCGCTGGAAACTCCACCATGCCCAGAGCATACTGGCGCTCACGGCCAAAGAGATCTCCGGGCTCTGGGAGTCGGACGTGGAGCCCAGGATCCGGGACGTCTACGGCTACAAGCCCTCCGGACCCCCCCAGAAGGAGCGGCAGGCGCAGGCCTGAGCCGTCTGCTTTGTCTTCGGGACGCTCCCGGGGCCGGGTCTTCCCGTAACGGGAGCCGCCGCGCCCCTCCCCCCGTGCGTCTACGGCCATTCATTTCTCCTCCGCGGCCCCCCGTCCCTGCGGGCCGGAGTCCCCGCCGGAAAGCCCCCATGAAACGCCTCTTCCGCAGGATTCGGCACCTTCCCCGGAAGACGCCGCGCAACGTCGGCTTCGTGTCCTCCCGGCCTCATGACCTCCCTGCTTCCCGGCCCCGTCACTTCCCCCATCTGGCTACCAGGCTTCATGGCCTCCCGGTCTCCCGGACCCGTCACTTCCCGGTCATCTGGCTACCAGGCTTCATGGCCTCCCGGTCTCCCGACTCAGCGGCCTCCCGACCTCCCGGCTCCGTCACTTCCCGGTCATCTGGCCACCAGGCTTCATGGTCTCCCGACCTCCGGGTTTCCGGGCCACCGACCTTGCCGTGCTCCCTATTCCCCCCGACCGGACCCGGCGTCCTGCGGTTTCCGTTCTTCCGTCTTCAGGTCTTCCGTCCGCAGGTCCGCCGTCTTCCGGCCTGCCGGCCGTCGGCCCCCCGCGTCCCGACCCGGTTCCCCCCTCCGTCCCGGCCCCTCATCTCCCCGAGCTTCCCGTCCCGGTTCCCGCCCGGCCGTACAGCCGGCCCTAAGCCGCCGTTACCGCCCCTCCGGGTCCTCCCCCCGGAACCTCCCCCAGGTTCCCCCGGACGCGCTCCCGGCATCTTCCGTTTTCGTCTCCGGCCGCGATTGACCGGAAAGGGGCCGTCGTGCAATAATGCACGATTGAACTATAGCCGGGCGCCCGCGTCCAGGCCCCCTCGAAGGGCCGCAGGGCGAAGGCCAAGCCCCCGGCGACGCCGGCCAACCCGGCCGGCCCTAGACTTCACCGGAGCGAGCAGCAGCCATCATGAAAAAGGACATCCACCCCAAGTTCAAGGAAATCACCGCCGCCTGCGCCTGCGGCAACGAGTTCAAGACGGGTTCCGTCCTGGACTCCATAAGGGTCGAGATCTGCTCCGCCTGCCACCCCTTCTTCACCGGCAAGCAGAAGCTTATCGACACGGCCGGCCGCGTGGAGCGCTTCCAGCGCAAGTACGCCAAGGCCCCCCAGCCCGTCGCGAAGGGCAGGTCCAAGAAGGCCGCGGCCCAGCCCGCGAACCAGGCCTAGCGGCTCCCGCGCGGGACCGGCGGCCCCGGCCGCCGGATCCCCGAACAAAGACTCCGGGCCTGCTCCGGCCGGCCTGGGTTTTTTTTCCCCTGCGCGGGGGGGGAGGAACGGGTCCGGGCACGGGCTTTCCGGGCCGGAACCGGCACCCCGACGCCGATGCCGAATACGGACTCCGCCGTCCCGGCTCAGTATCCGGAACCGGCCGACTGCGGACCGGGCCGTCCCGGCTCATTATCCGGAACCGGCCGACTGCGGACCGGGCCGTCCCGGCTCATTATCCGGAACCGGCCGACTGCGGACCGGGCCG
>JAISEQ010000193.1 GCA_031264045.1 Deltaproteobacteria bacterium | reverse complement strand
GGAAGCCGTCAGCCCGCCCGGAAGCGCCGGCCCGGAAGGGCCGCCCGCCGGAGCTTCGGGGACGGGGGGCCCCGGAGACGGGTCGGCAACCCCCGGAGACGCCTGAACCTCCCCCGGTCCCCGGCGGCCCCGCCGCGCGGGCCGGCGGATCGCGGCCTCCCGCCTCCCCCGCGCCGGACGGCCGGGGGGAACCCGCCCCGGCGAAAAGCCCGAACCGCCCCGCGACCGGATCCCCTTCCGGCGGGGAGCTTCGGCCGGCCCCGGAAGCGCCCCGGCGGCCTTCCCCGGAAAACGACATGGCCAAGGACAGCCCCGGAGGGGCGAGGACGGTCCTCGTCGTCGACGACGACCCCCACATTACCGAAGTTGTGGAGTACGCCCTGCGCTCCGCCGGCTTCGAGGTCAGGACCTCGCCCGACGGGGAGGGGGCCGTGGGCGTCGCCAGGCAGGGCGGGATAGATCTCGTGGTCCTGGACATCAACCTGCCGGGCAGGGACGGCATGTGGGTGCTGAAGACCCTGAGGGGCTTCTCGCGCGTGCCGGTCATTCTCCTCTCCGCCCGCGACGAGGAGCTGGACAGGGTGATGGGCCTCACCCTTGGCGGCGACGACTACGTGACGAAGCCCTTCAGCCCCCGCGAGCTGACGGCCAGGGTGGAGGCCGTGCTGAGGCGCGACGCGCCGGCCGCCGCCCCGCACGCCGCTCCGGCGCCCGGGCCGGCGCCCGGGCCGGCGGGCATCCTTGCCGCCGGGCCGCTCACCCTGGACCGGGAGGCCATGGAGGCCTTCTGGGAGGGCGGCAAGGTGGATCTCACCCCCACCGAGTTCAGGATCCTGCTGGCCCTTGCCATGAAGCCCGGGAAGGTCTTCAGCCGCGACGAGCTCCTGGGGCTGGCGTCCCCGGACGCCGTCGTGGGCGACCGCACCGTGGACAGCCACGTCCTCCACATCCGCAAGAAGTTCCAGAGGGCCGGGGGCGAGGTCGTCCAGACCCGCCACGGCGTGGGCTACCGCCTGGCCCCTCTGGACGGCGGAGGGGAAGGCCGGTAGCGCGGGGGGCTCGCCGTCCGCGGGACGGCGCCGGCCCCGCTTCAGGATGGGCCGGCGCCCTCCCCGGCGTCCGGGCGTCCCGGGGAGGATATCTCGGCCTCCCGGAGCGCCGCCATGGAGCGGTCGTCCACCGCCCCGCCGGTCGTGACGAGCGGGACCTTCAGGAGGCTCCAGGCCGCGGCCGCGTAGAGGCAGGCCCCGCGCAGGGCCTCCAGCGCGCCGGGGGGGACGCCGCCTCCGGGACCCGGGACCCCCGCGTCCGCGCCGCGGACGGCGGCCAGGGAGGAGGCGAGCCCCGCCGCCAGCGGTTCCAGGGCGTTCCGGACCCTGAAGGCGTGGTCGCCCAGGCCCCGGCAGGCAAGCGCGCCCTTCTCCATGTTCTCCGCGGCCTCGTCGGCGCGTCCCCTGCCGAAAATCCCGCCCGCCGCCCCCTGCTCCGCCCGCGCGGCTCTCAGGATGGACTTGGCCGACAGGGCGAGCCAGGGCGGGAGCTCGCCGCCCAGTATGGCGTCCCTCCTTCCCCCGGACACGTCCTCCCTCGCTCCCGCCTCTCCCGGCCCGTCCTGGAATGCCTTCTCCGGCAGGATGCCGGCAAGCCAGTCCACGGTCGGGTTGAAGTAGCCCTTGAAAACCCTGTCCTGTCGCGAGAGCCAGACGATGTCGGAGGCGAGCCGGGGCCCCAGAGCCCCCAGCTGCACGAAGGCGGCGGGCACCATTCCGCCGGTCTCGGCCGTGGGCGCCGCTATCGCCCTCTCGAAGCGCAGGGCGTACCCGCAGGCCTCCGAGGCCGCGGAGGACAGGCCGCGGGAGCCTTCCCCGGAAACTCCGGAACCTGGCGAAGCCCCGCCGCCGCCCGAACCCGGATAAGTCCCGGCGCCGGCCGGAGCTCCGGCATCCCCCGAACCTCCCCCGTACCCGGAAGCCCTCCCCGACGGCCCGCCCCAGTCCGCCGGGGGTTCCAGCGCCCCGGAGGCGACGAGCGGCCCGTAGCCCCTGGCGAAGTCCAGCATGGGGCCGGACCAGAAGCCCATCCTGGCGCGTCCCAGGTCCTCCAGGGCACGCGCGGCCCCGCGCCTGCCCTCCGCCAGCACCTTGTGCCCCTCGACCAGCAGCCTTCTCGTGGAATGGCTCAGGACCCTGGCGCGCGCCGCCCCCTCGTGCGCCGCCCTGCGCTTCTTCAGCCCCAGCCTGGCCGCCATGGCCAGGCCTCCCGCCACCAGGATGGCGGGTATAATCGGGAAAGGCATAGCGGACCCTCCTTCGGGACTGCCGGGCGCACCGTCCCGCGCCGGCGCCCGCGCCCCGCCCGCGGCGCTGGACGGCAGGCCTTCGGTACCGGTCAGGGCTCCCGGTTCAGTCCCCCGAAACTATCAGAACGGCACTCCGGACGCAAGCTGGCCCTCCGGCGGTCCCGTGCCGGTACGGGACGCGAAGGTCCCGGTCCCGCTCCGGCACGTGGACGGGTTCCGGCGGATTGCATGCGGACCGGCCCGCCCCGGGCGATTCCGGCGGAACTGCCGGGCGCGCTGTCCGGACGGACGATCCGGCGGAGCGTCAGCGCACGTGATCCGCAGGGATTGTGAGGACGCACGATCCGGCGGGCCGTAGGGACAAGTCAACCGCGGGGATTGTGAGGACGCACGATCCGGCGGGCCGTAGGGACAAGTCAACTGCGGGGATTGTGAGGACGCACGATCCGGCGGGCCGTAGGGACAAGTCAACCGCGGGGATTGTGAGGACGCATGATCCGGACCGCGCCTCGCAGCCGGGATCCGTCCCTGCCGGCGACCTGCGGCTCCGCGGGATTCCCCGGTTTCCGCCGGGCGGCCCGACGGCCGGGCTCACCGAAAATCCCTCTCCGGCTCCACTCCGGCAGCCCCGCCGCCTCCGAAACCTTCACCGGTGACAAAAGCCGCCTGCGGGGCTATAATCGGCCAGGTCGGCACGGGCCGATGCCGGTTTCACCCCAAAGACACCCCGGTCCCGCCCGCACCCGGACCCGCGCGGGCAGGGCGCTCCCCCGTATCCTTGGGGGGGACCCGGCCTGATCCGATCCGGCAAGTCACCCCCACACCAAAGGAGCCTCAAACATGTTCGCCGCAGCCTTAAGACTCGCCCTGATTCTGGGCATCACGCTCAGCTGGACCATGTCAGCCCCGCCCGCGATGGCTCAGGACACCATCCAGCTCCCCGCGGTCGAGAAGACCGGCGGGATGCCGCTCCTGGAAGCCCTGGCCGCCAGGCACTCCGAGAGGGGCATCAAGGAGGACGCGCTTTCGGAAAAGCAGCTCTCCGAGATCCTCTGGTCCGCCTTCGGCGTGAACCGGGACGACGGCAAGCGCGTCATCCCCACCGCGAGAGGCAAAAACGAGCTCGCGGTGTACGCGGTCCTGACGACCGGCGTCTACCTCTACGACCCTGCCAAGAACGTGCTGACGCTAGAGCTCGCGGGGGATCACACCGCCGATTACGAGAAGTCCCCGCTGACGCTCCTCTTCGCCGCTCCCGATAACGTGGTCGGAGGTCTCCACGCGGGCTCCGCCTATCAGGGCGCGGGCCTCTACTGCGCCTCCGCCGGCCTCGCCAACGTGGTCAAGGGCACCGGCGCGGACAACCTGAAGGGCCAGCTGAAGCTCCCGGACGGCTTCGAGGTCCTGGTGGTGCAGCTCATAGGCCTGCCCGGCTGAGCCGTCCGGCGGGGGGACCGCGCTCCCTCCGCGCGGCGCCGTGAAGCCCGCCGGGAAGGGAACCGATCCGGCGGGCCTTTTCGTTCCGCTTCCGGGGCCCGCCCTGGACGGCGGCTCCGAACGGCGCGTCATGAAACCGCCATGCCGGAGACGGGGCGGAAGACACCCGAGGAATTGGCGGAATTCGCGACCGGCACGTAATTCGTTACATGAAAAGCCCGCTGAAAAGCCCTGGCGAACCGCAGGCTTCTCAGCGGGCTTCTCGTTTCGGCGGCAGCATCTGCCATATGTTCCGGAAACGGGGCCGCCTCACGCTTCCCGGAGACGAACCGCGTTCCGAGTCCGCTTACGTCCAAGCGCCCGCGGCGATCCGGCCGGAGCCGGAATGCGGCGTCCCAGCATGTGCCTGACGCTTAAGGTGAAGGCCGAAAATCAAAGTCAGAAACCCGAAGGCGAAAGACAAAACCATGAAGGCGAAGACCGAATAAGATAGACGGAAAGCTGGAGACGAAAGGCGGAAACCCGAAGGCGAAGTCGAAGACCGAATAAGAAAGACAGAAAGCTGGAGGCGAAAGCGAAAAAGGCGGAAACCCGAAGGGAAAAGACTAAAACCTGAAGGCAAAGGCAAAAATCGAACAAGAAAGGCAGAAAGCTGAAGGCAAAAGGCAAAAATCGAACAAAAAAGGCAGAAAGCTGAAGGCGAAAGGCAAAGACCGGAGGACTACTCCGTTTCCGCCCGCCTCACCGCCGCCGCGCTAGCCCGGATCCGCAAGGGAATCGGGACTGGCGAGGGATCAGTAGTCGTCGTCGTCGCGGTTGTTGTAGAACTCGTCCTCATCGTCATCGTCTTCATCCCCGTCGTCCTCGTCCTCCTCGTAGGCATCGTCGTCATCGTCGTACTCGTCGTCCTCGTCGCTCAGGAAAACGTCGTACTCGTCTCGGGTAAGGAGGTCCTCCAGCTCCTCGGGCTGGTGCAGGAGGAGCCTCACGAGCCAACCTTCCTCGTAGTTGTCCTCCAGCAGCACGTCCGGGGCGTCCTCGATGTCGTCGTTCACGTTCAGGATCTCGCCCGAGAGCGGGCACACCAGATGGAAGAGGGTCTTCTTGTCCTGCATGATGGTGCCGAAGTTGTCGTCCTTGGACAGCTCCATGCCCTCATCGGGAAATCTTATATGGTTGAAGTCCTGGATGAGCTTCAGCGGCTCCTCCGTTATGCCGATTACGGCGCAGTTGTCCTCCTCGAGCCTGACCCAGACGTGGTCCGAGGAGAATCTCAGCGTTTGATCGTCCACACTAACCTCCCGGGGTTTGTTCGGCCTCCCGCGTCCGCTCCCCGACGGGGAGGGCCTGGCGGACGCGTCCCGCGCCCGCCCCTTCCGGCCCGGCCTCCTTGGGGGGGGAGGCCGCGTCCGCGCGGCTCTCGCCCGCCGCAAGGGCCCGCCTGGGCCGCTCTTGGCGGGGCAACGGAAATTTCTTACTATAACGCACCGGCGAATTCAAGGCTTATTTGACAGACCGCCCGACCGGCGCGGGAGGGCCCGGCACCCGCGTTTACCCGACAAACCCTGCCCCCATGCGGCATTCGTGCTGATCCGGCGCCCTTCTGGGGCATCCGTACCGGCCGGAAGCCCGAAACGGGCCCCGATACCTCCGCGGCTCTCCGGGCCGCTTCCCCTCAGCATTTCATCGGAAAATCGATTCCCCGCCCCCCTAAAATCCCGCAGCCGGCCCGTTTTCGCATTTCATTTTCTCGGGGCCTCCTTCCGGAAAGAAGATTTCGTCCGGCGTCCGGACCGTCCCGTGCGCTTTCCATGCCTCCTGAAGGAGCCGATCCCCTCACGCGGCCGGAACGGCAACGGTTTCCGGGGATCCCCCAGCTTTTCACGCCCGTTCGGCCGCAATTGCCCCCCCGCCGTCCGCAGGCCAGCGAAGCCCGACCGTTTCCGCCCTTCCGTGAAATATCTTCCGGCCGAATCCTCCGTTCCGTCCCCGTTCCCGTCACGCGACCCGTCAAGTCCGCGGCCCGCCGCGAGCTCCCCCGCGGCTTTTCGGGACGTCCTTCCCCCTCAATCCCCGCCGGCCGGCGCGGACGGCCGGCATCCCCAGCCCCCGCCGCGGACGGAGCGGCGTCCGCAGCATCCCCGAAGAGGACGTCCCCCGGACCGGGCGAGGCCGGTCACGGACCGGGGGGGGAAGCGGGCCGACCTGTCAAAAGCGCCCCGAAAATGCTATAGTCAGGCGCTCAAGGGCGGCGGGGGACGTCGCGCCGGCAAGGCCCCGTTCCCCCGGAGCGCCTCAGGGGCCGCACCGCCTCCCAACTGAAGGGCCGGGCCAGAAATGAAAACCTTACGCCTCTTCGTGAACGTCCTGGCCTTCCTGACCATCCTTCCCCTGGACAAGGACGAGCGCTTCACCGCCGAAGACTTCGGCCGCTTCCCGGGCATGTTCCCCCTGGTGGGGCTGGTCCTGGGACTTTTCCTGCTCCTCCTGCGCTTCGTCATGGCGGCCCCCGGGGTGCCCGACCCGGTCGTCGCCATCGTCCTGGTCACGATCCACGTGATATTCACCCGCGGCTTCCACCTGGACGGACTCGCCGACACCATGGACGCGCTCCTCTCCCACAGGACGAGGGAGGAGAAGCTCAGGATCATGAAGGACCCCCACCAGGGGACCTTCGGGGTGCTCTCCATCCTCCTGGACGTCCTGCTGAAGACCGCGCTCCTCACGGCGCTCCTGCGCACGGGGATCGTGCCGCTCGCGCTGGTCCTGTTCCCCGTGCTGGGCCGCTGGTCGGTCTCCGTCGTGGCGACCATGTGCCGGTACGCCCGCCGGGAGGGGGGCCTGGGCCAGCCGCTGGTCGACAACGCCGGAGGAAGGGAGTTCGCGGAGGCGGCAGTGCTCACCGTCGTCATCGCCGCCCCCTTCGGGCTCCTGGCGCTGGGGGCCGCGGCCTTCGCCACCCTCTGCGGGCTGGCGCTGGTCTACGTCTGGAACAGGACCCTGGAGGGAATCACGGGGGATCTCATGGGAGCCACCGTGGAGCTGACCGAGGTGGCTGTCCTCTTCTTCCTCGTCATGGCCGCCGGCTGAGCGGGCCGCCCCGGCTCCGGGCCTTTCCGCCGCCGCCGTCCCCGGCCCTGGAGCGCGAACCCCCGGTCCGGGACCTGCCGCCCGGGGCCTCCGAGCCGCCGGTCCCGCCCTCCCCGGAGGGAGGGCGCGGGACCTTAACCCCAAGACCGCCGGGCGCGGGAGGCCCCGCAGGCCCCCCCTCCCCGGCACGGAATGCAGATGCCCCCGACCATCACCATCAGGGAGGACCGGCTGGTAGTGCCGGACGATCCCACAATCCCCGTCATCGAGGGGGACGGCGTCGGCCCGGAACTCTGGCGGGCGGCCTCCCCGGCAATCCAGGCGGCGACGAGGAAGACCGGCCGCGAGATAGCCTTCCTGCCCGTGAAGGCGGGGCTCGCCGCCCTGGAAGAGACCGGAAGCCACC